>DASTDQ010000644.1:0-11511 GCA_035710305.1 Vicinamibacterales bacterium
GTCGAGCACGGTCATCACGTCCGCTTCGGACACGCCGAGCGCCTGCGCGGCTTCGGCGGGGCTGAGCAGCTCGGGCAGCGCGGAAGCGCCCGGCGCGGCGGGCACGTTGGCGCTGGCGGCGACGGTCGGCGTGGCCGTTCCCCCCATGAAGCCCTCTTTCATCATCTGCTGCGCCAGGCCGAAGCCCACGGCGAGCTCCGCCGCCGTGCCCGCCGGCCCGGTTCCGCCGCCGCCCTCGAATCCCTTGCCCATCTGGTACTTCACGAAGTCGTTCAGATTGCCCACAGCCGCCATGCTCGCGCGCTTGTCGATCGCCTCTTCGACTTCCGGCGGCACGGAGACGTTCTCGACGATGAAGCTTCCGAGCTCGAGACCGTACTTGGATTTGATCGCCGGGTTGATGAGCGGCAACAGCGCTTCGCCGAGCTCGGTGTAGCGCGACGCCACGTCGAGAACCGGAATCTTCGCCGTGGCAATCGCGTCGGTGAAGATGCTGACGATGCGCGAGCGCATCGTGTCGGCGAACTCGTCGAGGCGGAAATTGTGATCGGAGCCGGCCACTTCCTTCAGAAACGTCTTCGTATCGATCACCTTGAAGTCGTAGGTCCCGAACGCGCGCACGCGGACCATGCCGAAGTCGTTGTCGCGGACCATCACCGGGTTCGACGTTCCCCACTTGTTGCCGGTGAAGAGCCTCGTGGTGACGTAGTAGACGTCGGCCTTGAAGGGCGAGTTGAAGCCGTAGGGCCAGGACTTGATCTTCGTCAGGACGGGGATGTTGTCCGTCGTCAGCCGATGCTTGCCAGGGCCGAACGTGTCGCCGAATTCGCCGAGGTAGACGAACTGCGCGACCTGCGATTCGCGGACGATGAGCTGAGCGCCGTTCTTGATGGCCTTGTCGTCATCAGGAAACCGCCACGACAGAGTGTCCCTGGAGTCGTCGGTCCACTCGATGATCTCGAGCAGCTCCCCTTTGATGAAGTCCATTATTCCCATCGATCACTTCGCTCCCTTCGCACTATCTGAACATTACGCAACGCGTCCCGAAGTGTTCCGTACTGCTACGAGTGCCTCTTCAGCCACCTTGCCACCGCGCTCAGCCCCGCTCCCACGAGATCCGTCTTCAGCACATCCTCCACCCAGACGTCGTCGTGCGGCAGGCCGGCGAACGCGCGCTCGGTTTCACGACGGACGCGAAGCAGCTGCAGGGGCAGCGACGGGTCCACCGGCTGATTGGCCCGATCTTCGGCCTTCTGCAGCTGCGAGACAAGCTGCTCGGCCTGATGAATGTCGAGCATCGAGAGCGGCGAGCCGCAATGCGGGCATGCGGTGCCCTTGGTCAAGTCGACTGCTCCTCCGCAGTTGGTACAGTTGACGGCGCCCACGTTCTCGCGGAGCTCCGCGATCTGTCTCGTACTGAGGGGGCGGATGAAGTCCTTCTCGCGCAGGAAGTCGAAGAACGAGATGAGGCGGCCGTGTCCGTTCGGGCAATTCAGGTACTCGAACTTCGTCCCGCGCTGCATGTCGCGGGTGCGTCTCAGCCGGCCCTTGCAGCGAGGGCACTTGGCCAGCTCCGCGTCGCTGTGTCGGGGCCTCGTCAGCTTCTCGCCGATGATCCGGAAGAGCGCCAGCGTGGCTCCCGGCGTGAGCGCGACGCTCTCCCGCGTGTCGAACCAGAAGGACTGGCAGGCGTGGCAGATGTCGATCGCCACCGATCGTCCCAGCCGGCCGTCGAAGGTCTCCTGCTGCATCGCCGAGCCGCATCGCGGGCACTCCACGCGGAGCATTCTGCCAGATCGACACCGTGGCAGGAACATTAGTTCGCCCGGCGTTGTCGCAGCGGCGGCGTCAGGTAGCCTTGCGGCCCAGGGGTGAATCGTGCGAAGACTCGAGCAGGCGTCTCACCTGATCTCGCGCCAGTTGGCTCACCGATGGCGGCAGCGGCGCGCGGCCAATCTCCTGGCAGAGGCCAATGGTTCGTCGCAACCCATGAACAATGGCGGCGCAGCGTTCGCACTGCTCGCAGTGCTGTTCGATGGCGGAGCACTGGAGGGCGCCGAGTTCACCATCGACGTACGCCTCAATCTGCGCCAGCACGCTTGCGCACTCGGTTCCCTTCGGGGACGTCATAGGTCCTCCAATTGCTGCCGGAGGATCGCTCGAGCGCGATGCAGGCGCGTCTTGACGTTGGCCTCCGAGAGTTGCGTGATTGCGGCCACTTCCTTCGTCGACAATCCCTCGATCTCGCGGAGAACGACAATCGCGCGATGCGAAGGCGACAGCTTGTCCAGCGCCCGTCGAAGACGATCTCCAATCCAGACATCGATGAGCTGCTCGTCGGCCCGTCGTGATCGGTCCTCGACGTCCACGGGCCGCGCCTCGTCTTCTCCACCCTGTTCGATCGACACGTGCCGTACCGGCTCGCCCACTCGCCGGCGCCGCTTCATCAGGCAGGCGTTGCGCACGATCCGATACAGCCACGTGCGGAATGCGCCGGGATCCTCGATGCGGCCGACGTATTGGTACGTCTTCAGCAGGGCGTCCTGCATGACGTCCTCGGCGTCCTCCGTGTGTCCGCAGACCAGCAGGCTGACACGGTAGGCCACCTCCTGCGCCCGAACCAGCAGCTGTTCCATCGCGCCGCGATCGCCGGACGCGGCCGCCCGGACCAGGCTGGCGTAGCCCTCCCGGACGTCATCGGGCCCGGCATTCCGGGTGACGGGCCCAGGGTCTTGCACCGAAGGATGCAGGTTCTCGGAATCGGTCACAGGCGGCAACGCGAGAAATTCTACCCTCGTCACCAATTCCGATTTCCTGCATCCATCGTGCATGCCTCGTATACGGGCAGCCCTGCTGGCTGCGGCCGCTCTGGGAATCCCGAGCTCGCTGCCGGCCCAAACCACACTGACACTCGACCAGGCCATTGCCAACGCGGTGTCAGGCAATCGAGCGTTACTGGCCGACCGCTCGCGTGTTCACGAGGCCGAGCTCGGAGTTCAGGAAGCCAAGTCGAGCTATTTCCCTCGCCTGACGGTGGGTGAGTCCTGGCAGCGAAGCAACCAGCCGGTCTTCGTGTTCAGTTCGCTTCTGTCGTCGCGCGAATTTGCGGCCTCCAACTTCGCGATCGACGCCCTCAATCACCCCGATCCACTCCCCTTCTTCAGAACCAGCGTGGGCGTGGAGCAGCTGCTGTACGACGGCGGACGGGCGCGGTCGGAAGCCTCGGCGGCGGCGTTGCGCCGTGACGCGCTGTCGCACCAGTCGGATCAGGCGAGCGCGGATCTCGCACTCGCCGTGTCGCAGACCTACGGTCGTGTGCTCGCAGCACAGGCAGCCGAACGTGCCGCCGCGGCGGGCGTCGAGGCCGCCCGGGAAGACCTGACGCGGGCCGAACGGCGACGGGACGTGGGCATGGCTACCGATGCCGACGTACTCAGCCTGCGCGTGCATCTGACCGGGCTCGAACAGCGTCAGATCGAGGCTGGCGGCGAGGCTGCCATCGCGCGTGCCGAACTGAATCGCCTCATGGGCGCACCTCTCGATCGCGCCTACGACATCGTCGAACCTCAGCTCGAGGCCGACTCACGTCAGCCGATCGACACCGCTGCCTTCGTCCGCGAAGCGCTCGCATCGCGCCCCTCGCTCAAGAGCCAGGAGGCGGAAACACGCCTGGCCGACACGCTGCGCGCCGAGTCACGCAGCGGGCTCATTCCGCGGATCGCCGTTCAGGGAGGTGTCGACGTGAGCGGCACGAGTTTCGGGGATCGCACGTCGGCGTGGGCCGTCGGTGGCGAACTCCGGTGGACCTTCTCGACAGGGGGCGCCGAGATCGCGCGCATCAAGAGCGCGGCCGAAGCCTCGTCGCGGGCCCGGCTCGAGCACGAGGATGCCCGGGCCGCGGTGGAGGTGGAGGTCGTCAGCGCGGTGCGGCGCCTTGAAACCGCGCTGGCGAGGCAGAGAGTCGGCGCGGCTGCGGTGGATCAGGCTCGCGAAAGCCAGCGGATCATTCGCGACCGGTTCGAGGTCGGGATGGCGGGAACCGACGACGTGCTCCGCGCGTCGACGGCCGTCGTCGATGCCGAGGCGCGGCGGACCGCCGCGGTCGTCGATGCCCTCGTCAGCCGCGCCAGCCTCGAGAGAGCCGTCGGCCGGATTCCACGTTCCAGAGGATCGCTGTGAAGAGTCTCGCTTCGGGCCGGCTGAAGCTGGCGCTCTACGTCACCGCCGCATCGAGTTTTGTGGCCGCCGCGGGCTGCCGATCGACGGCGACGCCCGAGCCGTCGGATTCCCCCGCGGCCATCACCGTCTCGACGGATCGCATCGCGTCGATTGACCTGCCCGCGCGAATCGATGCGGGAGGCATCGTGCAGGCCGGCGCGACGGCCCAAATCACGAGCCGCGTGATTGCGCCAATCCAGGACGTGCTGGTTCGGGCGGGCGACCGCGTTACACGAGGCCAGCCGCTCGTCGTGCTCGACAGCCGTGAGGTCACCGCCAACGCCGAGCGGGCCGACGCCACGCTGGCGGCCGCCACCGAGGCGTCGCGCGCCGCCGAATCGCGCATCGCCGCGGCCCAGTCCACGCTCCGGCTGGCGCAGGCCACTCACGCGCGCGTCAGGGCACTGCACGAGAAACGATCGGCGACGGCGCAGGAGCTCGATCAGGCCGTGGCCAGCCTCGAGGCTGCCGAGGCGCAGGCCTTGACCGCTCGCTCCGAGTCGGCAGCAGCGGCCTCCGCGCGCGAGACGGCTCGAGCCGCGGCGACCGCGGCGTCGGTCGCCAGATCGTACGCGGTGCTGACCGCGCCCTTCGATGGCGTGGTCGCCGAGCGATCGGCCGACCCCGGGTCTCTCGCGACGCCGGGATCGCCGCTGTTAATCGTCGAAGAGTCCGGTCCGGCACGACTCGACGTGCGTCTGGACGATTCCAGGGCCGCGTGGGTGCGGCAGGGTCAATCGGCAGCCATCCGCCTCGATGACGACGAGAGCGCGTCATGGACAACCACGTCGATCGTCGAAGTGGGTCGATCGGATCCGGCGTCGCACACCTTCCTGGTGAAGCTTGCCTTGCCGCCGAACGTCACCGCGCGAACCGGATCCTTTGGTCGAGCGCGCTTCACAGGCGAGTCGCGCCGGACCCTGACCGCGCCCGCGGCGAGCGTGGTCCGGCGCGCCGGGCTCACCTTCGTCTTCGTCGTGGGCGCAGACACGCAGGCACGCCTGCGCCCCGTCATCGTTGGAGCACGGGACGACAACCGCACCGAGGTTCTGGCGGGCGTCAGCGACGGCGACGTGGTGATCGTGAGCCCGCCTCCCGCCGTGACCGACGGGAGTCGCGTCATCGTCGGGTCGCGGGCACCTTCCCCTCACGCCGGAGAGGCGCACCGTGAGTGAACCCCGAATCGGCGTCGCTGGACGGCTGGCCGCGGCCCTCCTGCATTCCAAGCTGACGCCACTGGCCATCCTGGCGTCATTGCTGCTCGGCCTCTACGCCGTCGTCGCGCTTCCCCGCGAGGAAGAGCCGCAGATCGTCGTGCCGATGGTCGACCTGTTCGTGGACATGGCCGGCGCCTCTCCAGCGGAAATCGAGCAACGCGTGACGCGGCCGCTCGAGAAGCTCCTCTGGGAAATCCCGGGTGTCGAGTACGTCTACTCGACGTCGAGCCCCGGCCGCTCGCTCGTGATCGTCCGGTTCCTCGTGGGCCAGGACGAGGATCGCGCGCTGGTGCGCCTGCATCAGAAGCTCGCCGCCAACGCGGCGCTGCTTCCGCCCGGCGCGTCATCACCGGTCGTGCAGGCGCGCTCAATCGACGACGTGCCGATCATGGCGCTCACGCTGTGGGGCGCCGCCTACGACGATGTGACCCTCAGGCAGATGGCGGCGCAGCTCCAGGAGACGTTGAAGGAAGTCCCGAACATCTCCGAGATCGCGTTGATCGGAGGACGTCCGAGGCAGATCTCGATCGAGATCGATCCGCCCGCACTCTCGGCGCGAGGCCTCGACCCGCTCGCCGTGCAGCAGGCGGTGTCGCGGGCCAACGTCAGAAGCGACGTGCTGCGCGTGGTCAACGGGAACCGGTCGACCCGGGTCGACAGCGGGGGCTGGGCCGAGTCGGTGGACGATCTCCGGCGCGTCGTGGTGGGGACAATCGCCGGCGGGCCGGTTCACCTGGGCGACGTGGCCACGGTGCGTGACGGCGGCGGCGAACCCACCTCCTACGTGGTGCAGCATCCGCGACGCGGCGAGGCCTATCCGGCCGTCACGCTGTCGATTGCCAAGCGCAAAGGGACCAACGCGACGGAGCTGGCCGACATGGTGGAACGGAAGATCGAGACCGTGCGCGGCTACCTCCTGCCAGCGGATCTGCACGTGTCCGTCACGCGCAACTACGGCGAGACGGCCGAGCGCAAGTCAAACGAGCTGCTGTGGCACATGCTCCTCGCCGTCGTGTCGGTGTCGATCCTCATCTGGCTCGTCCTCGGACTGCGGGAGTCCGTGGTGGTGTTGACGGCGATCCCCGTCACACTGGCGTTGACCCTCTTCGTCTTCTACCTCTACGGCTACACGCTCAACCGCATCACGCTGTTCGCGCTCATCTTCTCCATCGGGATCCTCGTTGACGATGCGATCGTGGTCGTGGAGAACATCGTCCGGCACGCGCGGCAGTCGGGCGCCGGCAGGCTCGAAGACGTCGCCGTGCAGGCGGTGGACGAGGTCGGCAACCCGACGATCCTGGCGACGCTGGCCGTGATCGCGGCCATCCTGCCAATGGCGTTCGTCGGCGGCCTGATGGGTCCCTACATGCGGCCGATTCCGGTCGGCGCCTCGGCGGCGATGGTGTTCTCGCTGCTGGTCGCGTTCGTCGTGACGCCCTGGGCGGCGGTACGTCTGCTTGGCACGTCACACTCGCCGCACACAGACAGGCAGGAGGACGGGCTCACGGCGATGTACAGGCGCGTGATGAACCGTCTCATCACGATCCCTTCGGCGCGGTGGCGGTTCCTCGGGCTGGTCGCCTTCCTGCTCGTGGCCGCCGTGGCGCTGATTCCGTCAGGCCTCGTCACGGTGAAGATGCTCCCCTTCGACAACAAGAGCGAGCTGCAGGTCGTGGTCCACATGCCGGAGCAGACACCGCTCGAGACGACGGCAGGCGTTGCCGAGGCGCTCGCCGATGCCGCGCTGGCCGATCCGTCGGTCGAGAGCGTGCAGAGCTATTCGGGCACGTCGTCGCCCTACACGTTCAATGGACTGGTGCGGCACTACTTCCTGAGACGCGACGCCAACATGGCCGACCTCCAGGTGATGCTCGTCGACCCGGAGCGGCGCGACGAGCAGAGTCACGACATCGCCAAGCGCCTGCGCACGGCGCTCGGACCTGTGGCGGCACGTCTGGACGCTACTGTGCAGGTAGTCGAGGTCCCGCCGGGCCCGCCCGTGCTCCAGACGATCGTCGGTGAGATCTACGGCCCTGACCCCGAGCGCCGGCTGGAGCTCGCTCGTCAGGTGCGAGCCGTCTTCGAGAAGACCACAGGCGTGGTGGACGTCGACTGGTACGTCGAGTCAGACCGACCCAGGCTGCAGATGGTCTTCGACGAGGACAAGGCCGCCTCCGCCGGCGTCACGGCGGCAGACGTGTCGGCGGTCGCGAGCATGGCAGGCGAGGGAGCGCCGGTCAGCCTCCTGCACGACCCGATCGCGCGCGAGACCGTCCCCGTCGTGATGCGTCTTCCGAGGCAGCAGCGCGGGTCCCTCGACGCCATCGGGAGCATCCGCCTTGGGCGCCCGGCCACCTCCGTCGCCGAGCTTACGCGATTCGGAGAAGCACGTGAGGAGCAGAGCCTGTATCACAAGAACCTCCTCCCGGTGACCTACGTGACGGCCGATGTGGCTGGCGCGATCGAGAGCCCCGTGTACGCGATCCTCCAGATGAACCGGGTCCTCTCGGGCATTCGGTTTCCCGAAGGCTACGGTCTCGAGATCTTCAATGCGCGTCAGCCGTTCGACAGCACGAAGTACGCAATGAAGTGGGACGGCGAGTGGCACATCACCTACGAGGTGTTCCGCGATCTCGGGATCGCGTTTGCTGCCGTCCTCGTGCTCATCTACATCCTCGTGGTCGGCTGGTTCCAGTCGTTCTGGACGCCGCTGACCATCATGCTGGCGATCCCCTTCTCGCTCGTCGGCATTCTGCCCGCGCACGCGCTGCTCGGTGCCTTCTTCACGGCGACGTCGATGATTGGTTTCATCGCCGGCGCGGGGATCGTGGTTCGGAACTCGATCATCCTCGTGGACTTCATCGAGCTGCGGATCCAGGAGGGGATGTCGCTCGAAGAGGCGGTCGTCGATGCCGGCGCCGTCCGTTTCCGCCCGATGGCGATGACGGCGGCGGCGGTCATCGTCGGGTCGGCGGTGATTCTGTTCGACCCGATCTTTCAAGGGCTGGCTATCTCGCTGATGGCCGGTGAGGTGGCCTCGCTTCTGCTTTCACGTGTGACCGTGCCGATTGCGTACTACCTCACGCATCGCCGGCTTGCTCATTGAGGAGAACGGACATGAACGTCGAACGCATGCTTCGCCTGATTGCCGGAGTGTTCGTAGCAGCCAGCGTGCTGCTCGGCCTCTACGTGCATCCGTCCTTTTTGTGGTTCACGCTGTTCGTCGGTCTGAACCTGACACAGTCGGCCTTCACCAACTGGTGCCCGATGATGACGATCCTGCGCAGGAGCGGCGTACCGGACAGCACGGCTCCGCGCGCAAGGAACGCAGCGTAGCGCAGACCCGGTGCTGGATGCGCCCGTTCATGCGACCATGGCGCCTTGCGATGTCGATCGACGCCGCCTGGGCCATTGCAAGCCCGGCGCGTCGACTGGATCTCGGGAACTTGGGTCGTGCAACCGATAGCGACCGTCCTTGAACAACGCCGCGCAGGAGCCTAGAATTCCCGACAGTTTCTGCCGCTCTCATTCACGCTGCCTTCGCAGCAGGCGCAAGGAGTTCATCATGGGTAGGCTCTGGGTTGGCACGCTCGCGGTGGCGATCGCCGTGTCGGTCTTCGCCCTTACTCCGGTCACGGGGCAGCAGCAACAGGCTCAGGCAATGCCGAGGCCGTACGGCACGCCGCCACCGCTCGTCATCACCGCCTTCGGCGGAGAGCCGATTACCTACAAGGCGCCGCGCACGCCGTGGGGCGACCCGGATCTGCAGGGGGTATGGTCCAGCGACGACATGGAAGGTGTCGGCATCGCCGCCGGCGGGGGAAGGGGTCGAGGCGGCGCTCCTCCCGCTGCTGCAGCCGCGCCGGCTGCCGGTCCCCCGCCGATGTATCTGACGGGCGAACAGCTCGAGGCGCGGAGAAAGCAGGTGGAGACCTCCGCCTCAAACCGCGACAACAACTCCATCGGCACGTTCCGTAACGACTACGCGCGGCGCGCCTTCCCGCAGACGCGCCTGCTGGTCGATCCACCGGACGGCCGCATGCCCACCGTGCTTCCGAGTGCCCGGACGATGCCGCGCGGCACGAACGGCGTCGGCCCGCTCGACTCGTGGCTGGACTTCCCGCTCTATGAGCGCTGCATCACGCGCGGCATCGGCGGCTCAGTCCTCCGCGTGATCTACGGCAACGGCAACCAGATCGTGCAGGGACCGGGCGTGGTGGCGTTCTCCTACGAGATGCTCCCGGACACGCGCCTCTTCCACCTGGATGGCCGTCCGCATGCGAACCAGGCGATCTCGATGTACATGGGCGACTCACGCGCGCGCTGGGAAGGCGAAGAGCTCGTCGTGGAGACGACAAACCTCACGGACCAGACCGCGTTCGGCATCAACGGCCTCGGAACGCAGCACAGCAAGGCGATGAAGATCACCGAGCGTTTCCGCCGCGTTGCCGACGACATCATTCAGTACCAGGCAACGTGGGACGATCCGCTCACCTACTCGGCGCCGTTCACCGTCTCGTTCCCGCTGACGCCGCTCGTCGGCAACGTGCTGCTGCCGTATGAATGCCATCCAGGCAACAAGGCGATCGAGATGTCGCTCTCGGCAGAACGCGACGAGGATCGGACGATGGCGGAAGCGGCCGCCAAGGGGATCAAGCGCGAACGCCGGGCCATCAACCAGAACGCCGGCGGCGGTGGACGCGGCGGCGGCCGGGGGGGACGCGGCCAGGCGGATACCGGCGCAGAAGCGGAAAAGTAATAGGCCCCGGAAGATCCGATCCAGGCGGCGTTTTGTCTGCGCGCGAAGGGACTTCGGACGACCCTGACTCGCCCGATCTCACTGTCCTGTTGGGGTTTCGCAGATCAGGACCGGGGGTCCGATCTTGCACCGGCGGCTGCGCGTGCCCACCAGCAGGTCGGCGGCGTTGGTCATCCTCGGGCTCACCCTGTGGGCCGCCGCGGACGTTGCCGGCCAGGGCAGACGTGACGTCGCAAGGCTCGCCTCCGAGGGTTCAGCCGCGCTCAACGAGCGCCGGTTCGGCGACGCGCACGAAGCCTTGAGCGCGGCGCTGGCCTTGCGGCCGCAGGAAGCCAGCCTGCATCTCGGCGCCGGCGTGGCGGCATTCATGATGGGGCGCGACGGGGAGGCGCAACGCCGTTTCGAACGCGCCCTCGAGATCGATCCCGGTTATCAGACCGCGTCCCTCTGGCTGGGACACCTGCACAATCGAGCCGGTCGTCTGGACGAGGCCATCGCTGTGTACGAGCGGGCACTCGAGCGCTCGCCGGGAACGCCGGCGCTCGAACGGCCCCTCGCCGACTGGCGCCGCTCGGCCGCGTTGCAGAGCGGTTTGTCCGTGGTGCATGGGGCGCATTTCAGCGTGCTGTTCGAGGGACCGGCCGACAACGCCCTCGCGCGCCGCGTCGTCGAGCGTCTCGAGGCGGCCTATTGGCGAGTGGGCGCCGCGTTGGCCGCCTATCCAACCGAGCCTGTAACCGTCGTCCTGTACTCCCTGGAACAGTACAGCGACGTCACGCGGCTGCCGCAATGGACTGCCGCCGCCTACGACGGACGTATCCATCTGCCCATGGGCGCGGCGTTGCAGCAGACCGAGGACCTGGACCGGGTCCTCGGACACGAGTTCGTCCACGCCGTGGTCGCAATGCTCGGCGGCCGCAATGTCCCGGCGTGGCTGAACGAAGGGCTCGCTACGGCGCTCGAAAGCGAAGGCGCGGAGGAGCCCGGGCACGATCTGTCGGCGGCGAGCTCGTGGCCGCGGCTGAGCGATCTCCACTACAGCTTCTTGAAATTCGACACGGACCAGGCGCACGCCGCCTACGCTGTCAGCACACGGGCCGTTCGCCGGATGCAGGAATTACGCGGGGCAGGGGCCCTGGTCGCGCTTCTCCGCGATCTGTCCAGCGGCGTACCCTTCGCCTCCGCGTTTCACCAGCGCATGGCGATGCGGTACGAGGACTTTCAGACGACGCTCACGCGCTAGTCGGTCCTTTGTCCTTGGTTCCTAGTGCTTGGTCCGTCCTGTGGGTCCTTGGTCCGTCCTTGGTCCTTGGTCCT
>DASTDQ010000645.1:0-6774 GCA_035710305.1 Vicinamibacterales bacterium
CTGCTGCTGCCCGAGGTCACGGGCGCCGGCGGCGCGCTCTTCGACTTCGACAACGACGGCGATCTCGATCTCTTCGCGGTTCAAGGGACGGCCCTCAAGCCGGGGTCGAGCCAGTCTTCGAGCGCGCGTCCCCCGTCCGCACGCGGAGGCAGGCTCTTTCGAAACGATCTCGGCACTGGAGGCGACCGGCGGCTGCGCTTCACCGACGTGACCGATCGGAGCGGCATCGCGGCAACCCGCTATGGCATGGGCGCCGCCACCGGCGACTTCGACAACGACGGATGGACCGACCTGTACGTGACCAACCTCGGGTCGAACCAGCTGCTGCGCAACAACGGCGACGGCACGTTCACCGACGTAACGGCCAGGAGCGGCGCCAACGACGCGCGCTGGAGCACGAGCGCGACGTTTTTCGACTACGACCGCGACGGGTGGCTCGACTTGTATGTCGCCAACTACGTGAACTTCACGGTGGACATGAAGCGGGAGTGCTTTTCGAGCGGCTCGGCCCGCGACTACTGCAACCCCGTCGTGTACGACCCCGTGCCGGACCGTCTCTTTCACAACAACCGCGACGGGACGTTCACCGACGTGTCGGCGCGGGCGGGCATCGGCCGCGTGCGCGCCCGGGGACTCGGTGTCATCGCTGCCGACGTCAACGAGGACGGCTGGACGGACCTCTACGTCGCCAACGACGGCGATCCGAACCTGCTGTGGATCAACGAGGGCGGCTCCGGCGCGTTCAGGGAGGAGGCGCTGCTGTCGGGCGTTGCCGTCAACCGGATGGGCCGGGCGCAGGGGAGCATGGGGGTTGACATCGGCGACGTCGATGCCGACGGCGACGAGGATCTGTTCGTCACCAACCTGGACAACGAGGGCAACACGTTCTACCGCAACGTTGGCAAGGGCCTGTTCGAGGACCGGACCATCGAGGCTGGCCTCCTCAAGCTCGGATTCACCGGATTCGGCACGCGCCTGCTCGACTACGACAACGACGGCTGGCTCGATCTCGTCGTCGTCAACGGCGCCGTGAGGCACCTTGATCAGCAGGTGCGCGCGGGCGATCCCTATCCGCTCAAACAGCGCAGCCAGATCTTTCACAACGAGGGCGGCCGGAGGTTCTCGGACGTGACCTCGTCGTCCGGTGCGGCATTCGAGACGCTCCATGTGTCGCGCGGCGCCTCCACGGGTGATCTCGACAACGACGGCGATGTCGATCTGGTCGTGTTCAACAACAACGGCCCGGCTCGAGTGCTCGTCAACGACGTGGGCCAGCGCCGGCGTTGGCTCGGCGTGCGCGTCATCGACAGCCGCGGCCGCGACGCGCTGCAGGCGAGGGTCGAGATCGTCCGCACGGCGGGTGGCGTGCTGCGTCGCCGCGTGCAGGCCGACGGCAGCTATTGCGCGGCCAGCGATCCCCGCGTCCAGTTCGGCCTGGGCGCGGATGGATCGCCGCAGACGGTTCGTGTCCATTGGCCGGGAGCGCGCGTCGAGGAGTTTCGCGGCCTTGCCGTCGATCGCTACTGGCTCCTCGAACCCGGCAAGGCACCCAGATGATGTACGTAGTGTCCGGCTTCAGCCGGACCGTGATCGCCGCGTCGTTGTTCGCCGCTCTCGTTGCGACCGCGCTGCCAGCGGCACAGGAACCGGCGGACCCTCCATCGATCGCGCCCGCCGGATCCGGACTGCTTGCGGTTCCGCTCCCACGAATCGACGAACTCGAGCCGGCGGTGTCGGACCAGATTCGCGAACAGTACAGATCGTTCATCGACGTGACGGCGGGGAAGCCGGCGACGAGAGCGCTGGCCGACGCGTACGGGTCGATGGGCCAGCTCCTTCACGCGTACGAGTTCCTCGATGGGGCCGAGCCGGCTTACAGAAACGCCGCGCGCCTGGCTCCCGGCGACGGCCGCTGGCCCCATCTGCTCGGCTTCCTGTGCCAGCAGACCGGACGGCTCGATGAGGCGGCGGGCTTCTATCGGGAGGCGAGCCGGCTGCAGCCCGGCGATCGGGCCGCGGCCGCACAGCTTGGGGCCGTGTACCTCGGGCTCAACCGACTGGCCGAGGCCGGGCAGCAATTTCGCGGCATCACCGAGATCTTTCCCGCCGTCGCGCGCCAGGGTCTGGGCGAGGTCGCGCTCCGTGAAGGCAAGTTCGCGGATGCGATCGATCATCTCGCCGCCGCGCTCCAGCGGGCGCCGCAGGCGTCGTCCATTCACTATTCGCTGGCGATGGCCTACCGCGGTCTGGGCCGCATGGACCAGGCGCGATCGCACCTGCGGCAGAGAGGCCCGGGCGAGCTTCGGCCTGCCGATCCGATCGTGGACGGCCTTCAGGCTCTCGTGCGCGGCGAGCGGGCCCACGTCATCCAGGGGAGGCGAGCCTACGAAGCCGGCCGGTTTCAGGAGGCCGCCGATGCATTCAGCAAGGCGGTCGCCGCGTCGCCGGCCAGCGTCGCAGCCCGGGTGAACCTCGGCATGGCACTGGCACAGACCGGCGATGCCGTCGGGGCGAGGGGGCACCTCGAGACGGCACTCAGGCTCGATGCTGACAACGTCACGGCGCATGCGGGCCTCGGCATGATGCTCGCCAGGCTGGGGCGCGATGACGAGGCTGTCGACCACCTACGCGCGGCCTTCGACCGGACGCCTGAAGACGCCGGCATCAGGACCGAGCTCGTCGGCTCGCTGTTGAGACTTCGCCGAAACGACGACGCGATCGAGGTGCTCGCCGCAGCGCGATCGATCGATCCCGACGACGAGGGTCTCCTCGTGAACCTGTCGATCCTGCTGGCAGATCGAGAGCGCTATCGTGAGGCCGTGACGCTGCTGGACGAAGCCCACGCACGGTTTCCCGAACGAGCCGCCACGGCGACGACACTTGCGCGCCTGCTGGCCTCGTCGCCCGATCTCTCCGTCCGCGACGGACGCCGGGCGCTCGCAATCGCCATGGACGTGTATACGCGAGAACCAACACCCGTACGCCGGGAGACCGTCGCGATGTCACTGGCCGAGCTGGGACGATGTGACGAGGCCGCCGAGTGGATACGGCGCGCGGTCACCGAGGCCGCGCAGCTGAAGGACACGATGGAGAGCGCGCGTCTCAGGGGCGAAGCGGCGAAGTACGAGACGGCCTCGTGCAGGCCGCCGGGACGATAGCCATCACGAAGTTCTCGCCAGGAAGATCACGAAGACCCTGCCACGAAGTCACGAAGAGAATCTGGCTTCGTGTTCATCGTGGCCGATGTCTTCGCGTCTCCGTGGCCGCGCGTCAGAAATCAAACTGTGCACTCATCTTGAAGAGCCGAGGGAGCAGGATCGACTGCGGCGTTCGCCACGCGGCGCCGAACGTGGGGTTCTCCGTCAGCACCGAGTTGGAGTTCGTCATGTTGTAGAAGTCGAAGTTGAGGCTCGTCCGCGTCCCGCCGATCCGGAAGAGCTTCGACACGCGGAGGTCGATCTGATTCAACCGCTCGATGAACACCTCACCCGCCGGAACGATATTGAAGAACCGGCCGCCAGGCGCGCCGGTAAACCCGCGCCCGAGCGTGGTTGACGAGGCCGCGGTGAGGGCGTTTGCGTCCAGCTGCGCCCCCGGCTGGTTCTGGAAGGTGCCGCTGACCTGGACGTCGATCTTCGGGATCGTGTACGTGGCCAGTCCGGAGACCCCCGTCCGCCACCCGTTGTTCTGCTCGCAGCGATCCAGCGGCCGTGCCGCGAAGAGGGAGTTGCGCGTGGGATTGCCTGCGAGGGTGTGGAGCATTTCGGGCAGATCGTCCACGACCTCGCAGTCGTTGGTGACCTGGCGACCCGGGCCCAGGCCGGCCTGCAACATCAGGCCGTTCTGCAGCCGCGCCGAAACCGAAATGTTCACGCCGTCGAAGTGCTCTGTCTGGTGTCCGTAGTTCTCGGCGAGCGTGACGAGGTACCTCGCCGCCGTTGTCCCGCCCGCCGGCGTCAGATCGAACGCGGTGAGCGTCCCCCCGCCGTTCGGCAACCGGGAATCAGTCGGCACCGTCATGGTGAATCGCTGATACTCGGCTGACGTCACCGCCGTGTCATCCATGATCCTGATGTTGCCGTAGGTTCTTCGCGCGTACTGCACGCTGAGCGACACGCGAGGCATGAGCTCGTGCTGAACACCCGCGGTGAACTCCCAGTTGTAGCCGCGCTTGCCCCACCCGGTCATCAGGTCCGGATCGTAGACGGTGGTGCCGGTCACGTTGCCGAACGTGGCGCCGTTGACGACCGCGCCGCACTCCTGGTGGGCGGCGAAGTTCAGCAGGTCGCATTGCGGGATGAAGTCGTTGTTGATCCCGAGGCCGGTCGTATCGCTCCAGTTTCGGAACGTCACACCCGGTCCCCCCAGGTTCAGGCGGTTGATGGGGTTCGGCGCGTCGGACACCTGTGCAGGGCCGAAGCCGGTGGTGCCCAGGCCCTCCAGGTACTTGTTCAGCGTCACCTTCAGCGCCGTGCGCCCGTCGCCGAACAGGTCGTAGGTCGCGCCCATCTTCGGCGTGACGTCTTTCCAGTTCAGGCTGTCTGTCTTCGGGAAGCTGACGTTCAGCGTGGGCGCCAGCGCCGTGGGCGCGATCGACTGCGCCGGGAAGTGGTTCTTGAACGTATCGAAGCGGACTCCTCCCTGGAGAGTCCATCGGCCGACCGTCCAGCGGTCCTGCGCAAACACCCCGAGGTCGTAGTCGACATTCACCGCGACCGTGCGAGGCGCGATTCGATAGACGATCTGGCTCGGGTTGCCGCTGACGAAGTTGTAGCTGTACGGCGTCGTGGGATCCGTATACGTCGTGTTCTCGTGATGCAGGTAGGCGTTGTTGAAGCCCACCTTGATGTTGTGGCCCCCTGAGATATACGAGACCGCCGCCCGATAGTGGATGTTCCAGTTCCACGAGTTGTTGAACTGTGCGGCCGATCGGTACGTGAAGTTTCCTCCCGTCGCGAGCGACGGGTTGTCGGTCACCGACGTGATGCCCGGCGTCAGTGACTCGATATTGTCCCCCTTGCCGGTCTGCAGGTGCATGTTGCCCCAGCGCTCCACGCGGTGGATGCCGCTCACTTCGAGCAGCAGGCGGTTCGTGACCGGCGAGGTCCAGTCGGCGGTGACGAAGCGCTGGAGGGGGAATCTCCGGTCGGTGGCTGCCTCGGGCGAAATCAGCGCTCCCCCGGCCCCTGTCAACCCGAACGGACAGCCGCAGAAATTCTCCTGATCGTAGGTGGCCCCAAACTTGTTCCTGGCGCTCGCCTGCCACGTGAGCCGGGCCTGATAGATCTGCTGATCCTGGTGAAGGATGGCCTGCTCACCGGAATTTACGTAACGGTACTGATTCGGGTCGTTGGCGTTCGCGTTGAAAAACACCGACGCCTGGTAGTTGTCCGCAAAAAGATAGCGGCCCGAGAGGAAGAACCAGACTTTGTCCCGGACGATCGGGCCGCCCGCTCCCGGATTGAAGTCGCCGTTGGCCTTGATCTTGTTCGGCGAGGCGAGCCCGCGGTCCTCCACGTCGCTGTCCGTGTAGTTGTCGCCGGCGAAGTTACCCCTCGAGTAGCTGCCGAAGACGGTGCCCGCGAATCTGTTGCCGCCGTCGCGTGGGATGAAGTTGACGCGCACACCGCCGGTCGCCGCCTGGGCGTCCACACCGGACACGTCGATGGCAAACTCCGCTGTCCCCGTCGCATTGGGAACCGCGCCGCCGCCCCAGCCTCCGGCGATGCCGGAGCTGAGCGCCACGCCGTTCACCATCATGCGCTGGTCGTTCGTGCGGCCGCCGTTGGCGACGAGCGACGCCACTTCCGCGACGACGGCGCCGCCGACGTCGCGGCCGCCAAAGTCCTGCCTGACGCCGGCAATCAGCACGCCCAGCGAGAACGGGTTTCGCGAGCTCGGAATCGCCGAGACGATCTCCTGGGTGATCGATACCTGCCGCGTGGTGCTCTGCAGGTCCACCGTGGGCGTTTCGCCAGTGACTGTTACCGTTTCCTCGAGCGTCCCAACCGCCATGTCCGCATTGACGGTCACGACAGTCGAACCCACCAGCTCGACGCCCTCGCGAACCACGGTCTTGAACCCGGGCAGCGTGAAGGTCACCCGATAGACGCCGGGACGCAGGTTGGGAATGGTGTACCGGCCCGTCTCGTCGCTGACCGCAGCGCGGACCTTTTCGATCAGGACAGGGCTCGAGGCTTCAACACTGACGCCGGGCAGGACGGCGCCGGACGTGTCTCTGGCCAGACCGGCCAGCGTGGCCTGCGCGTGCGCCAGCGTTGGCAGGAGCGCTTGCGCGCACAGGAGACAGGCGAACACCACCGACAGACTGCCGATTCCACGCATAAACCCTCCTATGCGCCTCCGTGAGGTCCGCTGATCTGATATGTCAGTCAGAGACGGGCGGGATCTTGAACCCGGGTCCGGGTGTTGTCAAGACCCGCCGGCAGCAGGTGTTCGTGCGGTTGGCGTCTTACGGGGTTCCCTGCTTGTGGTCATGGCCGCTGCCGCTGGAAGACGGCCGACCCGGCGTCAGCCGTTGCAGCGGCAACGTGGAATAGGATGGCGACGCTTCGCTGATCTGAAGAGCCCGATCGACGGCCACGTCGGTGAAAGTTTGCGTGAGGCCGGTCGTCGGCCAGAACACCTCCAGCGTCTCGACGACGGTCGCTTTACCGAGCCCGATCGTCTGGCGGAGCGGATTCGCGCCGAAGGTTCCCCCGCTGTTGACGTGCTTGTAGACGGAGCGCCGGGTGCCGTCCTCGACGATCTCCG
>DASTDQ010000646.1:0-12775 GCA_035710305.1 Vicinamibacterales bacterium
TCGCGCCCGGCGCCGCGGGCGCTCGACGGCAGGCCGGATCTCTCGGGGTTCTGGCGCGGACCCTTGCTGCGCAACATGGACAAGAACGTGCCGGGCGGATTCAAGGCGATCTTCACCCCTGCCGGCGCGGCCGCGTACGAGCACAATCGAACGAAGACCATCAATCCCGAAGGGCTGTGCCTCTTCGCCGGCATTCCGCGCGCCAGCATCAGCGGCGTGCCGTTCCACATCGTGCAGAGCCCGGCGCGGCTCGCGTTCCTGTACGAGCTGATGTGGACCTTTCGGTCGATACCCATCGACGGACGCAGGCTGCCAGCATCGCCTGAGCCGTCTTTCTTCGGGACGTCGGTCGGGCGGTGGGACGGCGACGTGTTCGTCATCGAGTCAGCCGGCTTCAAAGAGGAGCAGAGCTGGCTGGACGACGACGCGCATCCGCACAGCGACGTGATGACGGTCGTGGAGAAGTGGTGGAGACCCGATGCCGATCATCTCGCGCACGAGATCACGGTCACCGATCCGAAGTACTACACGCGTCCGTTTACCTTCGATCGCGTGTTCGAGCACATGCCGCCCGGTCAGGAATTGATCGAATACGCGTGCAACGAGAACAACCGTGACCTGCCTCGGCTCGGCTTCGGCCCGCACGAGCCGGAGATCTATGACAAGCCGCAGCCGGCGAGGAAGTAACTAGTTGACCGTCGCAACTGATTCGGTCGTGGGCACAACAGGCCACCTCGTGTGCTCAATGAGTCAACGCGTACACCACGATGTTCGACGCCAGGGCATACCCGTCAGGTGAGAACGCCGCGAAGTACGCCGGATCGTCTCCCTCGCGCTCCATCGAATCGCCAATGTCGGTGTTGTGGGTCATGGCCACCATGATGCGGCCGTGGCCATCGGCGATGGCGCGGAAGTTCGCATGGGGACTGTCGCTCCCCCGCTCCCGCGGGTCGCTGCCGGGACCGCCCCACGCGAAGATGCTGGGCACCTGCTTGACCTCGTCGATCCTGAACAGCGCGTGCCGGATCGCATCGCCTGGCGCGACGTCCACAATCGGGAACTCCGGCAGCACACGCGTGATCAGGCCGGCCCACTGATCCCAGGCCGGCGTGCCCCAGAAGTCGTCCACCCAGAGGAACCCGCCCTTCAGCAGGTACTCGCGCAGGCGCTGCACCTCGGTATTCGACAGCGCCGCGGTGCCGACGTCCGACCCAAGCAGCATCGGGCACTCGAACAACTGATCGTCGGTGAGCCGCACGACCCAGTAGTTGAGATCGCCGCCGGTCTGGCTGACGCGCACGTTGGTGAATTCCGAGATTCGCGTGAGAAGGTTGATCTCGCCAAACGGGTAGTCGGTGCTCCAGCCAATTCCGCTTGGTTCCGACCGATCGCTGCGGAACATCCACTTGCAGACGGTGAACCGGCTGTCGTTGAAGTCTTTGGGCGGAACCCGAATGCCGGCGCCGGCGCCCTCGAACACGCCGAACCGTTGTGCGAGCGACACCGCTCCGCTGACGACAACGAGGGCGAGCACGACACCGATGCCAGCACGCAGGCGCGACATGGATACCCGTAGTGTAAGCCGATGCGGGCTGGATCTACCCGAACAGACATTCGAGATGCGTCACTTGGCTCCGATCCCTTCTCGACAAGGGCACGCGCAACGCATCAGGGAGAGGCATCAAGTCACGTGGAGACGCTCCGCGTCACCGTAGTCGACCGTCAGAAGTACAGACGCAGTTGCAGCAGCGCGGACTGCGGCGAGGCTCCGTATTCGCTGCGGAGCAGCCCGCCCTCTGGCGGGCGGCCATACGGGACGTAAACGCCGCCCAGAAGCGACACGGCGTCGTTGAACGTGTACGTCATCGAGGGCGCGACAATACCCGATCGATCTCCTGGGTTGTGTAGCCATTGCCCGGAATACGTGATCTCCGGGGACACTTCGTAGGAGCCTGTCACTCCGACTGCGTGCCTGGAAAGAATCTGCATGTCGCCGCGGACAAACCGTTCGAGGAACGAGGGCGTCGTCAGCAGCACAAGGATTGCTTCTGGGTGGGCGGCACCGAAACCGGAATAGTGGTACTCCGCGTACGCCAGGATGCCAGACCCAATGGGGAAACGATACGCCCCCCCAACCACGACTTTCCACACGACGTCGTGATCTATACCGGAGGGAACGCGAAACGCCGCCGCCTCGCCATGCACTTCGGCGTCCCCGACCGCGGCGGACGATGTCACCCCTCCAAACAGGTCCTGCCCACGGCGACCGCCTACGACTTCCACGTCAATCGTGCCGGCATAGCCTCTCGCTCGTGCCGCAAACGCCGACCGATCCAGCGTGTCCCCGAACGCGCCGACGAGATCGATGGATGATCGGTCGGTGAGCTTGACGTCCGCCCGGACGGCATCCACTCCCGGGCGCCATTCGCGATCGACCTCCAGCGGTGAGAACGGCGCGAACAGGTCGACGGAGGTAAACATCACGCCTCGGCCCCAGCCGATCGACTGTCTCCCAATCGTCAGGTCGGCGCGTCGCAGGTGTACCTGTGCGTTCGCGCGGTCGATCTCATGCCGCCAGACACCATTCGCCGATTCGCTCACGCGCCAGACGAGCGGCTCAATCCGGAACGGCGTCGCCAGCTCGGACGGAAGTATCCCAAGCGCGGCGATTCCGACCATCGGTGCTGACGCGTACCGCAGCCGTTGCTCGTACGCGAGGCTGAACGTGGTGCTGCCGATTGTTCGGATCTCTGGCTCGACCCGCAGTCGAAGCATGGATTCGCCTGCGGTCCGTTCAGGGAAGAGTTCGGGTGCGTTCGGCGATCGCGAAAGGAGACCGGTCGCTTTGACTGACGTGCGAACGGTCAGCGACGGCGATTCCGCCTCTCTCTCCTGTGCGGCGGCGGCGGCCGTCAGCGCGAGACCGACAACTGCGACGGACACGAGGACCAGGCGCGTATGCATAGGTCACGCACTCATGGTTGCCGGTGCTTTGCCGATCCCCGGAATAATCTCGTGCGGCTCCTCTCCCGGGGTGACTTCGTCGCGGGCGACGCGGCCGTCGACCAGGGTCACGACTCGGACCGCATGCGCCACCACGCGTGGATCGTGCGTGGAGAAGATGAACGTCATGCGATGCCGTTCCCTGAGGTCGCGCATCATGTGCATGAGGATTTCAGCGTTCTCGCCGTCGAGATTCGCGGTTGGTTCATCGGCGAGGACCAGTGCGGGGCGTGCAGCGATCGCTCGCGCCACCGCGACACGCTGCTGTTGACCTCCCGAGAGCTCGCTGGGCCGGCGGTCAGCCAGATCCGCCAGTCCGAGTTCCTGAAGCACGGCCCGGGCGCGGTCGCGACGATGCTCGAGCCCCTGCAGTTCCAGCACGAATTCGACATTCTCGAGCGCCGTCAACACGGGCACGAGATTGAACGCCTGGAACACGAACCCGATCGACCGCAGGCGCAGATCTGCGCGCTGCCGTCGAGAGAGCGTCGCGATCCGATGACCGAGCACTCGCAGATCGCCAGTCGTAGGCACGTCCAACGCCCCCACGAGGTTCAGGAGCGTGGTCTTTCCGCTCCCCGACGGACCGACCAGAGCGAGGAACTCGCCCGCTCGCACCTCGAGGTCGACTCCTCTCAGCGCCCGCACCTGCTGCCGGCCAAGTTGAAAGACCTTCGTCACGCCGCGTGCCGTCAGAATCGGTTCGTTCATCACGCCACCCGTAACGCGTCGGCGGGATTGCTCCTCGACGCAAACCATGCCGGATACAGTGAGGCGATCACGGTCACGACCACCGCCACGGTGAGTACGTACCAGGCGGTCCACGCCCCGAGGTCACCGTAGATGACCGGCTCAATGAGCACCCCCTGGAAGCTGTAACTCGCGCCCATATACCGACTCAGATCGATGCCGCGCGTGGCCAGGGCCCAGACGAAGGGCAGCCCCAACAGCAAGCCCAGGGCGGCACTTGCGATCCCGATCACGAGTGCCTCTTGCAGCAATACCGCGACGATCGTGCGGCTGTGCACACCCAGCGCCGAGAGCACGGCGAACTCCCGTCGGCGTTCGAGCACGGCGGCGAGCTGCGCGCTGGCAACGCCGAGCATGACGATCAGCAGGATGATGCCGCTCACGAGCCGGGAGACGGCGTTGTCCTGCTCCAGGTGACCTTTGAACTCCGGGTTGATCTCGCCCCACGTCAGGACCTCGTCGCCGGCGTGCACCGCGTGACTCAGCGCCGCCTTGACCAGGTCGGCGCGTTCCCAATCTTCCAGGACGAGCGTCACCTCTCCGGCACCGCTCAACCCGGTGAGCCGTTCCACATCCGCGAGCACGACATGGCAGATCGTCGCGTCGATCTCGTCGCTACCCGTGTGCACGATGCCGACGATTCTCAGCAGTGTGCTCTCGATATCTCCGTTCTTCCCGACGGCGGTGGCGAGGATCTCGTCTTCGAGTCCAGCGAGCAGTCGATCGGCGATCGCTTGACCGATCACAACGGCGCCCCTGTCCAACGACTGGAGGTACCGACCCTGGCTCACATTCCGCGCGAATCGGTTCGTCCCCGGCTCCGTGCCTGGGTCGACGCCGACGATCTCGACCGGGACGACATGGGTTCCCATGGCGACCAGCGCCTGCGCCCGCGCTCGTACGGTGACCGCGGCCACGCCTGAGAGGTGTCGAGCCGCCTCGACGTCGGCCTGCAGATTCCCCAGACGCAGCCGCGGGTCCCGACGCTCACGCCATCCGTCGGGCACGATACGAACATGCCCGGCCCCGCCGTACGCGCCCATGCGCGCGAACAGCTCGTCGCGCCCCCTGTTCAGGCTCTCCATGAAGAGCGCCAGCGCGCAGCCGATCCCGATGCCCACGATCGAGAGGGTCGTTCGCCGCGCATTGCGCCGGAGACTCCGAAGCGCGTAGGTCCACGCGGTGCCCATCACGTGCCCCTCAACGCCTGTACCGGCTGCAGCCGGCTCGCGCGAAGCGCCGGCCATGTCGCGGCCAGCAGTGAAGTCAGGCAGACAGCGCCGATCGCTCGGGCGACGTCCACCGCGCTGAGCGCCGGATAGAACCGGAGCGAAAACCGCAGTCCGGCGAAAGACAGCTCGCTGGGGCCGCCACCCGCCAGCCAGCTGTAGTCGATTCCGGTTCGGTGTGTAATCACGACCAGCACGATGCCGATCAACGACCCCGTCAACGCACCAACCACTCCGAGCGCGATCGATTCGGCGATGACCAGCCTCACGAGGCGGCTCGGGTGTGTGCCGAGGGCCAGCAGCATTCCGAATTCGCGCGTCCGTTCAAAGGTGGCCATCACCATCGTGTTCGCGACACCTGCGGCGGCGGCAATGAAGACCAGCAGGAGCACGAGCAGGCCGGCGAGGTCCGTGATGCGCACGAGTGTCACCATCTCCGGCGCCAGCGTCTGCCAATCGAGCACTTCAGCATCAGCAAACCCGCTCGCGCCCGCGAGACGCCGCGACAGGGCGGACGCCATTTCAGGTCGTCGCGCGTGGATCACGATCTCGTGCGCCTCGTCGGGCATGGCGAAGAGCGCCTGCGCATCCGACAACTCGATGAGGATGCCCTGCCGATTCACCAGATCGACGGATGTCGTCACGACGCCTTTCACCGTGAACAGGTCGTTCGCGAGCGAGCCGTCAACGCCTTGCCCCACCACAGCGACTTCATCGCCCATACGAACATTCATCAGCTCGGCGAGCTGACGGCCGATCAGCGCTTCCCGCTCTCGGAGTGGTTCGACGACGTCCGTCACCAGCCGCGCCGGACCGGATTCCGCGCCGCTGGCGATGCCCATGACGACGACGGCGAAGCCTTCCTCCTCGCGCGCCGCCAGCGCCGGGGCGTAGACGCGAGCCGTGGCCGAGGCCACATCGGGATCGCGGCGGAGCTCGGCGAGCGTCGCATCGACGTCTCGCAGCGTCCGCTCCATGAGCCGGTCCTTCCGCCACAGCGGCGCATGCACTTGGACGTGCCCCAGCATCGGGCCGGTAATGGTTTCGACGATCCACTGACCGTAGGCGCGCAAAATCGAGGTGTACGCGAGGACGAGGGTCACCGAGAGACCGATCGCCGCCAGGGCCAGGGCGGTCCGACGAGGGTTGCGCCAGAGGTTCCGCCACGCCATGCGCATCGTGCTGCCGGTCCAGTTCATCGCGACCTCACTGGCGGGTACGTTCGAGTCGCGAGAGACTGAACGTGTCATCGGACAGCGGAACGTCGAACTCGGCGTCCAGATACCGCATCTCGGTACGCTGACCAACCCCGTCGACGGGCACGAGCACAATGCGGGCCGGCAATCGCCGCCCGCCGAGCACCTTCACATCGTCGAAGTGCATGGTGCGCGCAAGGCGGCCCTTGCGGTCGTAGTGACGCTCCTCGATCGGGAGTCGCTCGTCGGAGACAAGCAGGTCGATGCGGGCCCACCGGCCGACGACGTCCGGTTTGACGTCGAGCGTGAGCCACCAACCCGGCGGCGCATCGGATCGGCGATCGAGCCGGGCAGTGAAGTCCTTCCGCAACGAAGACTCCTTCACCAAGTCGTCGTTCGTGAAGTCGGTTCCCATCCAGGATCCGAGCATCGCCGCAGGCGGGACGCGGATCGTACGGGCGATCTTTGGCAGGTAGTTCCACAGGTTGTTGCCCACGCGGAGAGTCGCCGTACCCGCCTCACGGGGCGGCGCCTCGATCAGGACGAGAACCTCCTCTTCGCCGCGGGTCCAGGCCCGCAGGCGCATGCTGCGGGTGCTTCGAGTGCCCGTGACGTCGATCTGAATGCGCGCGATGCTGCTCTTCGAGCGATACAGGTCGTCCAGATGCTGGAGGAGCGCGTCAACGTCTGGCCGGTCAGGCCCGGCTGCCAGGGAGACAGCACCGCCCGAACACATGCCCGCCAACGCGGCGGCAATTACGAGCCCAAGAGAGGAACGCATCGGCTGCTCGCAAATCGGTCGAGACGATGTCACCTGCTGCAAGACCACGGCCCTCACCCCTGGATGGCGGCGCAGCGCCTGAGCCGCGCCCGAAACGGCGCCGATTCCAGCCGGCGCCAAGCGTGTCATCGCGGAGAATTCCGCACCGACCCTTAAATCTCCGCACGGCTCTATACCGGCGCTCGGCACCACCAGGGCGCCGTCATCCGGTAGATGCTCCAATCGCACAGAGAACATCGGCACGCCACCTGCACTCTCATCTGCGGCGGTTCGACGGAATCAGTGGAGGTCTCTATGAACGTCTTGAATCGGAAGTGGTGGTCCCGGATCGGTGTCGGGCTTCTCGGGACGTTCCTGGCTATCCAATTGGTCCCGTACGGCCGCGACCACACCAACCCCCCGGTCACCGGCGAGCCGACCTGGGATGCGCCGGAGACGCGCGCGCTGGCCGAGCAGGCGTGCTTCGATTGCCACAGCAATGAAACCAGGTGGCCTGCCTACGCGAGCATCGCGCCCGCCTCGTGGCTCGTGCAGCACGACGTGAACGAAGGCCGCGCCGTCCTGAACTTCTCCGAGTGGCTGCGGCCTCAGGAAGAGGCGAAGGAGGCCTCTGAAACAATCCTGGAGGGCGAGATGCCGCCTGCGGCGTACACGTTGGTCCATGCACACGCTCGCCTGAATGCGGCGGACCGCGATCGACTCGCGCAGGGACTTGCGAAGACGCTGGGCGTGGCTCTGGAACAGGAGGCGCGCGAACGCCACCGCTAGTCCGTTGCGTTGGCATGTCGTGAGTGTCTGCGATGAGCGTGGCGACCCAATCGATTTCCGCCGCGGCAGGGTCCGGGACTGGCACACGTGTGTGGTGGCCGAGCTCCGCTGCGCGCGCATCGGGCATCGCGGCATTAGCCATCGCCGGAATTCTCACGCACATGGCGTTGCGCTGGGGCTCTGATCTATCCCCTGCGGCGAGGGCGCTCCCGCTCTACGTCGTGCTCGTCGCGGGCGGCGTGCCTCTCGTGCTGTCCCTCACGCTCAAGCTCGTTCGCCGCGAGTTCGGCTCCGACCTGCTGGCGGGAATCTCGATTGTCGCAGCAGCTCTCCTCGAGGAGTACCTGGCAGGCGCTCTGGTGGTGTTGATGCTCTCTGGTGGCGCAGCGCTCGAGGCGTTCGCGCTCGGGCGTGCGTCCTCCGTCCTGCAGGCGCTCGCTCGACGCATGCCGCTCGTCGCACATCGACGGATCAACCGCCAGGTCGCCGAAATCCAATTAGGAGACGTGCGCGTCGGCGACGAATTGATCGTGTACCCGCACGACATCTGTCCTGTTGACGGCGTGGTCATCGAAGGTCACGGTGTGATGGACGAGTCCTATCTCACCGGCGAGCCGTTCATGATGCCGAAGGCACCCGGGTCCGAGGTGTTCTCGGGCGCGATCAACGGTGAGAATGCGTTGACCCTGCGGGCGAGCCGGTTGGCGGTCGATTCCCGCTATGCCCGCATCATGAGTGTCATGCGGGACTCGGAGCAGCAACGGCCGCAACTCCGCCGGCTCGGTGACCAACTGGGCGCGTGGTATACGCCGATCGCCTTGGGGCTCGCCGCCGGCGCATGGACGTGGAGTGGCGATCCCGTACGCTTCCTGGCCGTCCTCGTGGTTGCGACGCCATGTCCGCTGCTGATTGGCATTCCTGTCGCGATCATCGGCGCCATCTCGCTTGCCGCCAAGCGCAGCATCATCATTCGTGACCCGGCGGTTCTCGAACGCGTCGACCGATGCCGCACGATCGTCCTCGACAAGACTGGGACGTTGACCTACGGCGAGCCCGCCCTGACCGAACGGTTCACCGCACCGGGCATGGACGATGACCTGGTGTTGCAGGTAACGGCGAGCCTTGAGCGCTACTCGAAGCACCCGCTGGCGAAGCCCATTCTCCAAGCCGCGAGGCAGGCACATCTCGCGCTGATTGACGCCAACGAGGTGCGCGAGCGACCGGGTGAAGGCCTCGAGGGCCACGTTGAGGGCCGGCATGTGCGGGTCATCGGTCGCCGCCAGGCCGAGACCATGGGGCACGGCGACGCCCTCCCGCCCGTTTCGACAGGCCTCGAATGCGTGATCCTGCTTGACGGCCGATACGCGGCCACCTACCGGTTCCATGATGCGCCGCGCGCAGACAGCCGATCCTTTGTCACCCATCTCCGACCTCGGCACCAACTCGAGCGAATCCTGCTCGTCTCAGGCGATCGCGAGAGCGAGGTGCGCTATCTGGCTGATCGGGTCGGCATCGAGGAGGTCTACGCAGGACAGACGCCAGAGCAAAAGGTCGCGATCACTCGCCAGGAAACCGAACGCGCGCCGACCTTGTTCATCGGCGATGGCATCAACGATGCCCCGGCGCTGGTCACGGCAACCGTCGGTCTTGCCTTCGGCCATCAGAGCGAGATCACCACCGAAGCGGCGGGGGCCGTCATCATGGACACGTCACTCAAGCGTGTCGACGAACTGTTTCACCTCGCGCGCCGGATGCGACGCATCGCGCTCCAAAGCGCAGTCGGCGGGATGGTACTGAGCGTCGTCGGGATGTTCATCGCCTTCGGCGGATGGCTGCCGCCTGTCGGCGGCGCGGTGTTCCAGGAGGTGATTGATCTTGCGGCGGTACTCAACGCGTTGCGAGCCGCCGTTCCGGGAGGCGAACTGAGCGACTATTGACGCAGGCGTCTGCCACGCGGGTCTTGGGTTCGGACGATGAGCGATGATTCACGATCGCTGAATCCACAAGAGGAGCACGCGATGTCGATGAGGGCCGGATCGATTCCACCCGGCGAGGCTCTGCTGATCCACTCGCTGGTCACACCGACCGAACAGGGGATCGCCAGCCGAGTGCTGGCGAGAACGGCAGGCGGGAATCTCACGTTGTTTGCATTCGACGCAGGGCAGGAACTCAGTGAGCACACGGCGCCATTTGACGCCATGGTGCTGGTGCTCGAAGGGACACTCGCATTGACAATTGGCGGAGCAGTCGTTCGCGCGACGCCGGGAACAATTGTTCGCATGCCGGCTCACATCCCGCATGCCGTGGAGGCGCTGGAGGCCACTCGAATGCTCCTGATCATGCTCCGGGAGACCTGAGGCGATGAGGTCACCGCTCAGAGGGCAGGCGCTCGCCAGGAGTGAACTGGATCCGTCCGATGACAAGGGTCATGGCCGTGTGGCGCCGAACGCCCGTCGTTGCCGATGGGGAAATTTTCACGTGCGCGCCGACTTTCGGGCGTCCAGGGGCAGCAGTAGATCCCCGATTCAACAACCTGTGGCCGAAAACTTCTGCGCTGCGATGGCATCCAGCCTGCTCTCTCACTCGTGGGCGCGAAGTCCCACAAGATGCAACTGCCATTCACCAGAGAACAGTTCTTCGACCTGTTCGCCGCGTATAACGAAGCCCTATGGCCGGCTGTCGTCGCCCTGTGGGCTGCCTCGGCGGTCATCGTTGGTCTGCGACTCACAGCGCGCCACCCGCATGATCGCTGGGTGAGTGCCCTCGTGGTTGGGCACTGGGCGTGGTCCGCAGTGGCCTATCACGCGGCGTTCTTCACGCGCATCAACCCGGCCGCGTGGTTCTTCGCGGCGCTCTTCCTCGCTCAGGCCGTTCTCTTCTTCCGCGTCGGCGTCGTGCAGCGGCGTTTGTCGTTCGCGCCGTGGAGTAACGCGTGGGCTCCCTTGGCGTGGGGCCTGATCGTGTATTCGATGGCGTATCCCGCCATCAACGCGCTCGACCATCGCAGCCTCCTGAGAATCCCGACGTTCGGCCTTCCGTGCCCGACAACGATCTTCACGGCTGGCCTGTTGATGCTTGCGACGCCGCGATGCTGGAGCATCTCGGTGGTTCCAGTGATCTGGTCAGCAATCGGTGGATCCGCAGCGTTCCTGCTGGGGGTCTACGCCGACCTGGCATTGCCTATTGCAGGCATTGCACTGGCGACCTCTTCAGTCCGGCGAACCACGCCTGGACAGCTGCCAGCCGGTCGAATCGTGCCAGGTCAACCACCGTCAGGAGGTGGATTGTGGGAATGACAGACACGTCACAAAGGATCACAGTCGCGGTCGCGCTCGGACTCTTCGCGCTCACACCTGTGCGTGCCCTCGCCCACTGTGATGGTCTGGACGGACCAGTCGTGCAGGCGGCGCAGCGTGCACTCGAGACTCGCAATCCGGCCCTCGTGCTGATCTGGGTCCAGGAGCAGGACGAACCCGAGATTCGACACGCCTTCCAGACGACGCTCGCGGTCCGCGAGTTGAGCCCTCAGGCACGGGAGCTCGCCGACCGATTCTTCTTCGAGACCCTCGTCCGCGTGCATCGCGCAGGCGAAGGAGCGGCGTTCACGGGCCTCAAGCCAGCGGGTCGTGATCTCGGCCCGGCGATTCCGGCGGCGGACGAGGCCGTTCGCATCGGTTCCGTGGAGCCGGTCCGTCATCTCCTCACGGTGGCCATTCAAGAGCGGCTCGGTCAGCAGTTTGGCGAAGTGATGGCGACACAGACGTTCGAACCCGATGATGTCGCTGCGGGCCGGGCGTACGTCAAGGCGTACGTGGAGTTCATTCATCTGGTAGAGCTCCTGTACGAGGGCGCGATGCAGACGCCGCACGGTCACGTTGAAGAGAGTGAAGCGCCCACGAAACACCACTGATCGCGATGTTCAGGATGGGGCCGCGACTCCCTTCGACTTCACACGCGGTGCCTTCCGCGAGGTCCTGCTCCGGCTCTCACGTGTGATTTCGGCCGCTCCCGAGATTCAGGAGCTCGACTTGAATCCGGTGATTGTCTTGCCGAGCGGGGCCCGCGTGGCAGATGCTCGCGTGCGGATCGAGAGCCCAACGTCGACCGGTCGCGGACGTCGGGTCGAGTACTGATCACGTGCTCCCGCTGGCGGCCTGTCAGATCGGGACGACGAGCACAGGCACGTGTGCCAGGCACAACACCCGATAGGCAATCGAGCCTGGTCTCGCTCCTCCCGCTTCCTCGCCCATGAGGCCCACGACAATCATCCCTGCTTGACGCTCCTCCGCCGTCGCGGCAAGCGATTCGGCGGGCCGTCCAATCGACACCACGGTCTCACATCTGATGGCGACCGTGTTCGTTGCTGCGAGAGACGTGCAGCGAGCCTCGGCGGAGCGGACTCGTTCCTCATCCATGTCGGCAGCATACGGCTGCCATCGCGATGGGACCACGATTGGCGTCACGACATGAGAGACGACGAGCGGCACTCCCAGGTGTTGAGCCCACGCCGCGGCATACCGAACTGCCTTTGCCGATGCCTCGCTGAAGTCGGTTCCCGCCAGAATGCATTTCACGTCGAGGCGCGGGCCGTCTGTGCCAGGAACAATCGCGTGAACCCTCGCCGGAGGAACAGCAAGAACCGAGGTCCTCGCGCGACGCAGCACGCGCTCGGTTGTTGACCCGAGCAACAGCTTCCGGAATCCACCCAGTCCATGAGTGCCCATCACGACAAGATCGACCTCTCGAGCAGCCGCCTCGAGAATCAGCTCCGACGCGTGCCCCACACGCACATCGAACGACACTTCTGGTCCGCCGGTGGAACCCGACAACGTGCTGCTGACGAACTCTCTGAGAGCCGGTTCCGTGTCGGTCTTCGCGAGGTCCATGTAGAGGCGTGCCCGGGCGGCCTCCGCGAGCAGCGGATCGACGGCTGTGAAAACGGTCACACGACTGCGATGCTGCGTCGCAATCGCAACGGCCCAGCGAAGAGCGTCCCGGGACTGGTCGGAGAAATCAACAGCGCAGAGAATGGAGCGCAGTGTGAGCAT
>DASTDQ010000647.1:0-10298 GCA_035710305.1 Vicinamibacterales bacterium
CAACGTCGCTGCGCTACACTCCGCTCGATGGGTCGTGCTCATGTCGAACTCCTTTCGAATTAGCTCTTCAAAAGAGTTTCAACATACAGCCGACCCATCGTCTGCCCTACATAGGGTCTAAAGCCGGACACTACGTACGCCACGGGTCACGGGTCCGGCTGAAGCCGGACACTACGTACGCTACGGGTCACGAGTCCGGCTAAAGCCGGACACTACGTACGCCAGTCGACTAATCCAGAGGCGGGTCTGAAGACCCGCCTCTACACGATTCGAAAAGCGATCAGAAGATGAATTTCACGCTGAAATACCCCTGCAGCCCGGGGTTGAACAGGTCGTCCATCCCGTACCGCGGGTCGTATGCCGACGCACCGCTCGGTGTCGCCAACAGCAGCGCGTTGTAGTCGTAGCCCGCCGCCAGGTTCACGTCCGTGAAGTCGATCGCATCCGATGCCCTGGTCTGGCTGCCCGCCGGCCCTCCCTTGTTCAGGAAGTTGTAGCGGTGCGTGGCCGTCTTCTGGTTGAACAGGTTCTGGATGTTCAGCTCGAGCCGGAGCCGCTTCCGGTCCGCCATCGGCAGCTCGTGCGAGATCAGGAGGTCGGTCCGCGTCAGCACCGGCGTGCGCCCCATGTCGCCGCGCCCGTTGACGAGCGGCGCGTACAGATCCAGCCCGACGACCTGCGTGCTGAGCGGCGTGCCGCTGCCGCCGTAGAAGAAGGCGCCCAGCTGCGTGCCGAAGTTGAACTGGTACGCGCCGTACAGCTTCACCACGTGGGGGCGGTCCGTCGCGAGTCGTCCGAGCAGGTTCAGGTTGCCCTGCGAGTCCCAGAGCACCTGATCGATGTCCCACCCGGTGTGCGCGTTGCTGCCCGGGCGGGCGATCGAGCCGAGCTGCGCCTGCGCGTTGGCCGACGTGACGCCGGTCGTGGGAGTCTGAATCTCGTCCGAGTTGGCCGTGCCGGAGTAATTCCCGTACAGCCGGCTGAACGTGTAGTTGGCGCTGGCGAACCAGTTGTTCGAGAAGCGCCGCTCCAGGGTGACTTCGAGCGCGTCGTACTGCCGCTCGGGCTTCGGCGTCGCAAACGGCTCCGTGGCGCCGTGGGCGGGCGGCGTAATCGTGTTCTGCCCCTCACCGGGATTGCCGATCACGTAGAGGCTGCTGCCGTTCACGATCGATCCCATGTCCTCGATCGTGCGGCCGAGCGAGTTGTGCACGTAGTGGATGCCCAGTGCCGTAGCGGCGTTCAGCTGGTGGTCCACGCCGGCGTTGAAGCTGTCCTGGAACATCGGCTTGATGTCGGGATCGGTGTTCCGGATGGCCGTGCCGCGCAGGTCGCGGTAGCCCGTCGCGCTGCCCCAGAGATCGCGGCCGGGCATGTTGTCCAGACTGAGGCTGCCGATGTCGAGCGTGTCCAGCGAGCGATAGTAGAGGTGCCAGAGGTCGCCGCCGAACGATCCGCGCGCGATCTCGTACTTGGTCCAGTCGTAGTACCGCCCCCAGCTGGCGAACGCCTTCGTCCGGCCATCGCCCCGCACGTCGTAGGCCGCCCCCAGCCGCGGCGCCAGCTTGTCCGCGAACCCGAACTGAAACGCGTATTGCGCGATCTCGGGCTGGAAGGTCGGGATCTTCTCGTTCTCCGTGCGCAGCCCGAGGTTCAGCGTCAGCCGCGGCCCGACGTTCCAGGTGTCCTGCACGAAGAGCGTCTGGATGTTGGCGTGCACCGCGCCGCGCGTCGCGAGGTCGCTCACGTAGTAGTAGCCGTAGGTTCCCGTGTCGGTGACGCCGGTCACGCCGCTTCGGAACGACTGTCCCCAGAACAGGTACACGTAGCCGCCCGGGTACGACACGTCCACGTCATTCATCGATCGCCGCACGCCCCATCCGCCTTTCAGCAGATGCGAGCCGGCCGCCTTGAACGAGTGGTTGTAATCGAGCTGGATGAACCCCTGCGTCGTCTTGTCGAAGTTGCTGATCTGGATGCGCGGAGTGTTGGCCGTCCCCTGCGGGCCCTGAAGGCTCGGCGGAACGCCCGGCACGGTGAAGTTCGGCGTCTGATAGGTGTAGCTGGTCGTCAGCGGCACGCCCGTGTCCTTGTAGCTGTCGTAGAAGTACCCGCCGCGCGCGCTGAGATACGCGCTGTTGTTCAACGTCACGTCGAGGTTGCCGCCGACGTTGTTCTGATCGTTCTCGAACCCACGCGTACGGTTTGCTTCGTTTGCTTCCGAGGACGTGATCAGGAAGTTCGTGCCCGTTGAATCGTAGGCGGGCAGCCGCCCCGTTGACCGTGTCGGCGACATAAGCAGGCTGGCGTTGGCATGGAACCGCCCGGAGGCGTAGGTCACCTTGCCGAAGGCCTGCCACGCCGTCTGGTCTTGAGCCACGGTGCCGGGTTCGGTCCCCGCCGAGAACAGGTACTCGTTGGTCCGGCGTACGACACGAGGAGAGACCGAGCCAAAGAAGAAGACACGGTTGGTCACGATCGGGCCGCCGATGGATCCGCCGAATTCGTTCTGGGCGTTCGGCTGCTCGGTGTCCTGGAAGTAGCCGACCGTGGTGAGGTCGTTCGGGTCGAGCACGAGCCGCTTGACCGGGGCGCCGCCAAGCGCGCTGCCGAGGTAGTAGTAATGGGCCTCGCCGGTGAAGAGGTTGCCGCCAGATTTCGTCACCGCGCTGATCACGCCGCCGAGCGCGCCGCCATACTCGGCGTCGATGCCCCCGGTCTTCACCTGCACTTCCTGCAGGTACTCGAACACGGTGTTCTGACGTGAGTACCCGTAGATCAGGCTGCTCGTCGCGACGCCGTCGATCGTGAAGACGTTCTCGGCGCTGCTGGCGCCGTGAACCTGGATGCCGCCCTCGATCTCGCCGGCGTTCACGCCGGGCGCGACGAGCGCGATCCCCTGGTAACTCCTGCTCTTCGGCAGGCGGTCCAACTCTTCGGAGGTCACGTTGTGCGCGAGCGTGACGCTGGTCAAATCCAGCTGCCGCGTCGCGTCCGCCGTTACGTTCACGATTTCGCTAACCGCTCCCGGCCGTAGCTGCGCGTCAAGACTCACCGTCTTGCCCAGCAGGACGATCACGTCGTCGAGCGCGACGGTCTGGAACCCCTGCAGCTCGATCGTGACCGAGTAGCGGCCGGGCTCGAGATCCGGCACGCGGTAGACGCCGTCGCCACCGCTGACTGCGACTCGCGCGGCGCTGGTCGCCTTGTTGGTGGCCGTGACGGTCGCACCCGGCACAGCTGCGTCGCTGACGTCGGTGACCGTGCCGGTCAAGCCGCCGAATCGTTCCTGCGCGTCGAGCGTGCAGGCAAACATGAAGACAAACCCCAGAAGAAACGCGGTGATGCGCCTCGCCATCGTCCACTCTCCTCACTTGGCGTGTGCCCGCGCCATGTTGAACGGGTTACGCCGGACGCCTTTGATAGGAGAGAACCGTGCCGTTGGGACGAGTGACGAGTGACGAGCTGTCGGGGACGAGGTGCGTCTGCCAGGGGGTAACGGATCCGCGGGTGTCGGCTCCGTACAGACTATTGGACAGGATTCAGAAATCTGAATCTCGAGAGCAGCCGTTCGACCCTCGAATTCGCCTCCCGGCCACAACAGCGATAAGCTAGCCGCGCGTGGCCATGAGTGTGGGTCGTTCGGCTGTTCCGACGGCGTTGCTGGGCGTCGTCCTTGTCGTGCTGGCAGGCTGCAGCACAGGGACTCGTGTCGATCCTGCCGCAGTGGACGTGGATGCCGCGATGAAAGAGACGGAAGAGTGGCGGGCCAGGCACGAGGCCGACTATCGGCGCGACTGGTCCACGATTGCCGGCCTGCACTTCCTGGAGCAGGGCAGTTACACCGCGGGCAGCGCGCGCGGCAACGACATCGTCCTTCCCCCGTCGGCTCCCGGTGTCATCGGCCGGTTCGTTCTGGAAGGCGATGTCGTGCGGTTCGAGCCCGAGCGCGGGGCGAAAGTGCTTCTCGGGGCAGACCCGGTGACACGGTCCATCCCGCTTGCCGACGACGGGGCGCCGAAGGCTGACGAGCTGCATGCGGGCGGCATTCGCATGGTCGTGCACCGGAGCGGAAAGAGAAAGTCACTCCGTGTGTGGGATCCCGAGGGTGAGCTGGCGCGCGGGTTTCTTGGCTTCAGGTGGTTCCCGATTCAGATGACGCACCGCGTCACCGGCCGGTTCATTGCGGATGCGGCGCCGCGAGACGTGCAGGTGGTGAACACGTTCGGCGATCTCGACAACTTCAAGACCGAGGGTGTCGTCGAGTTCACGCTGCAAGGGCAGACGCTCCGGCTGCGGCCGTTCACGACACGGCCCAAGCGGCTGTACTTCGTGTTCAAGGACGCGTCGAGCGGCCAGGAGACCTACGAGGCGGCGCGTTTTCTGTACTCGGACCTTCGCGACGACGGGACGACGGTGCTCGATTTCAACCAGGCGTACAACCCGCCGTGCGCGTTCAACCCTTTCACGACGTGCCCGATTCCGCTGCCGGAGAACCGCCTGCAGGTGAAAGTGCTGGCGGGGGAGCGCGCCTACCCCGTTCATCCGACGGTGCCCAAGTCGTGATGTCCGCGGTCCGGCTGCCTTCGACTGCGCTCAGGCCAGGAAAGTCGGACACTACGGCTTGAAGCGGTCCGCGTAGACCAGCGGCTCGTTTCGTTCCCACGGACGATAGTCGTTGCTGAAGTCGATGCGATCTCCCAGTACCGGGTGACTCGCTCGCCAGAGCTTGTACAGCGTGCCTGGCCTGGGCACTCCGAGGTTTTCCTGCTGCAGCACGGCGAATGCGCTCGCGGCGGCGTGGTTGTCACGCGTAATCTCCAGCCCGAAGCGATCCGCTTCGTGCTCGAAGTGACGCGTCACGGCGAGCGCCACCGGCGTCACGACCAGCGTCCCCAGGCCGAAGAGAAGGAGGATGAGCGGCAACGACGCCACGTCGGACAGTTCGTGGAAGCCGAACGGCTTCCGGTATCTGTCGATCAACCAGCCCGCCGTACGGTGGACGCCGTACAGGGCGGCCATGATGAGCGCCGAGAGAATCACGATCACTTTCCAGACGTGATTCAACACGTAATGGCCCATCTCGTGCCCCATCACGACGAGCAACTGCTCGCGATTCAGTTTTGCGAGGATCGTGTCCCAGAGCACGATGCGCTTGGTGCCGCCGACGCCAGCCACGTACGCGTTGACGGTCTTGGTGTCTTCACTCTTGGCGACTTCGAAGACACGGCTTCCCTCGATCCCGGCGCGCTCGGCCAGACGAAGGATGTCGGCTTCGAGCGTCAGGTCCTTCATCGGCCCGAACCTGTTGAACAGCGGATCGATCCAGATGGGCTGCACGAGGGAGATCAGCGCGATGACTGGGATGGCCGCGAGCCCCGTGTACAACCACCATCGACGAGGGCTCTTCCGCAACAGCAGGTAGGGCACCCACAGAATCAGCACGCCGATAACGAGAGTGACCACGAGGCCGAGTACCTCGTCCTTGGCCCACTTGCCGAACGACTGATTCGAGAGGCCGTACGCGTGCTGGCGGACGAACCCTTCGTAGTAGGAGAGTGGGAGGTTGATCGCGAAGTCGATCGCCGCGAAGCCGATGAAATAGAGACCGATGACGAGGAGCCACGTCTTCGTCGCCCGCTGCGCCTGATTTCGGATCCAGGCCGAGAGGCCGGTGAACAGGAAGACCGCGCTGAGGAGGAGAGCCCAGACGTTGTCTACAACCCAGAGCACGTTGCCGCTGCGGTAGTAGGCGAGCGCCTGCTCCGTTGGCTCGGGAACCGGGACCCGGTCCGTTGCAGGCGCTGCGCGCGCTGATGAATTGCCGGAAGTTTGCGCCTGGGTTGACGCGGCAAGAAGAGCCAGCAGGAGGCAGCACAGAAGAGTCGTGCGCACAGCCCGGATTCTACGTGGAATTCGTTGGGCCGCGGCCGGGCCCGCGTGACTGTCGGGGGCTACAGGAGCACCAGCGCCGAGAGCACGCCGACGTACGCTGCCGTGAAATAGCCGGCGAGCAGCATCACTCTGAACGACCGGGCAGTCGAGCGCCACGCGGCGATGGGGTGAACGCACGCGGCGAGCGACTGCCCGATCAGCACCTCACAGCGGTTAGCTGAGCGGTTGCGCCGGGGAGAAGCCATCGCTGTGCCCATCGAGCAAGAGAGCGGCCAATGTTTCACACGGCGTCCACGCAGTCAAGTGTAACGAGGCCGAGAAAAGGGTCTCTCTCTGCGAGACCGTTGTCTTCCCGTCGGCGGACTACTGTTTCGTTCAAGCGCAGCGAGCCATGCGTGGCGGCAAGCTCAACAAAGGCCCGACGCCTCGGTCGCACCGGGTCACCGTCGTCCGGTTGTCGCCTGACGATCTTCAGCGCGGGCTGCCGAGAGGATGTGCTCGAGCCCGAGGTTGCCCTCGTGGCACGCGTACTCGAACACCGGCTGACCTCGGTCGCGCGTGAGAGGCATCGCGAAGGTGAGCGGCCTGGTCCAGACTTCCGGATCCTCGATCGTGACTTGCCACAGCAGCGTGTTCGGCGCCGTCGGAGTGAAGCGCTCGGTGAGCCGGTACTTCTCGCTGTTGTATCGGCTGTTGTAGGCCCAGTGCGTCTGGTTCGTGAAGTTGGTCGTCTCCACGACCAGCGTATTGCCTTCCCAGCGTCCGCGCGGATCTCCGAGGTACTGGCGGATGCCCTGTGCCACGTGCGGACGGTTGTCCAGTGGAATGACTCGGGTCTCATGGATCATTTCGTAGCGAATCGCGACGTACTCGGGCGTCTGGACGATCTCGTATGCGTTGCCGTAGATCGCCGGCATCATCGAGCCGGGCAGCCCGCGCGTGATGCAGCGGTCGTAGAGACTTCGATCGAGCCACGAATCGGCGCGCCCTTCTCCGTTTCGCGCGTTGTGCAGCGCCGCCCACGCCGCCTCCCGCTTGGCGCCCTGCGGCGTCAGGGCCGGCAGCTTCCCGTCGGCCGGATCGATGATGAGCCAGGCGCGGCTGCCGTTGCCCTGCAGGTGCTCGTACCAGTGCGTCGGTCCTGCGCCCGTCTCGGCGCCGCCGATGCCGCCGGCGATCTTCGCGGCCAGGGCCTGTCGCTCTTTCGCGAGGGCCGCAAGATCGGCGGCGCTGAACTCCGTCGCGGATCGGCCCTGATACTGATCGGGGCGCTCGAGCGGGGTGTTCGCCTCGTCCTTGTTGGTGTAGGTCCCCTCGATGTCGGGGTGTCCCCACGGCGTCTTCGGAGGCGTCCACGCCGACGACGCCCGTCCGCCTTGGGCATGGACCAGCCCAGCCTGCAGAACCGCGAGTACTAGAGACGTCAGCGCGATTCGCGCCAGGCGAGTTGCTGTCATGTGCGGCCTCCCGATCGGTCATATGTTACGCGCACACAGCGGCCTGTGAGATACGATTGCCGGCCATGCCATCCCCGGCCTCGCGGCTGCGGTTGCTCCTGGGCCGCCCGGGACTTCTCGTCATGCCGGGCTGCCACGATGCGATGTCGGCGCGCCTGATCGAGGAGGCCGGCTTCGAGCTCGGTTTCATGAGCGGGTTTGGCGTCTCGGCCGACCGGCTCGGGATGCCGGATACCGGACTGATTTCCTACGCCGAGCTCGTCGATCAGGGGCGGAACATCTGCCGCGCCGTGTCGATACCGCTCATCGGCGACGGCGATACCGGATTCGGGAGCGCGCAGAACATCAAGCGCACCGTCGAGGGGTACGCGAGCGCGGGTTTTGCCTGCATCATGCTCGAGGATCAGGTCGCACCCAAACGATGCGGACACACGGAGGGAAAGACGGTCGTGGGGCGAGACGAGGCGCTGACGCGAATCCACGCGGCGGTCGATGCGCGCGACGCCGGCGCGGACATCCTGATCATGGCGCGGACCGACGCGCGCGCGTGCGTGAGCCTCGACGAAGCCGTCACCCGCTGCCGGATGTTCCGCTCGATCGGCGCCGACATCACGTTCCTCGAAGCGCCGACCGGCGAGGAAGAGATGCAGCGGTACTGCGCGGAGGTGGACGGTCCGAAAATGGCGAACCTGATCGAGGGTGGCAGGACGCCGATCCTCCCGCCCGCGCGGCTCCGGGAGATCGGCTACACCATCGCCGTGTACCCGCTGACTCTCCTCAACGCGTCGATAGTCGCGATGCGCACGGCCCTGCGCAGCCTTCGGAACGGCGAAACGCCCGCCGGTATCATGGACTTCGAGGGCCTCAAAGAAGCTGTCGGCTTCCCTGAGTACTACGCTGAGGAGGCACGGTACAAGACTGCAACAAGATAGAAACCACGGAGACACGGAGACACAGAGAATTGATCCGTCGTTCTCCGTGTCTCTGTGACTCCGTGGTTCGTTATCGCTTGGCCGGCCTCGCGCGCATGGCCGCGATGAAGACGCCACCGACGGCGGCGAAGGAGAGCAGGCCCAGGATCGTCACCCACCCACCGATCGCCGCCGGGCGCAGGAGCCGCCAGAGCGCGGCGCCAAAGTCGAATCCCTGCCCGGGCGCGGCCCGCATGGAATCCATTGCGTCGAGCGTTGACAGCAGCAATGCGCCCGCCACCGCCAACGCCACCCCGGATGTGACGGCCGGGCGCAGAAAGCCGGCCGCGGTTGCCGGCGCCGCCGGCGCGGCCTCGCGCTCGAAGTCGGGCTCGCGCACGCCGAGGGGAACGAACCGGTTCAACATCAGCAGGCCCGGTATGCCGATCACCATCGTCGTCAGGAAGAACGTGGACCAGCCGACGGCGCTGACGGCGAATCCGGTGACCGGACCAGCCAGCACGCGCGGCAGCGCGAACAGGCTCGAGAAGAGCGCGTACTGCGTGGCCGAGAACCGCCTTTCGGTGAGCCGCAGCAGAAGGACCGAGAACGCGCCGGTGCCCAGGCCGGACGTCAGCAGCTCGAACCCGGTCGCGCCGTACATTGCCAGCGCGATCGGTCTGCCGAGAATCGACAGAAGGTAGTAGCCGACATTCGAGAACACCTGCAGAAAGCCGAAGATCCAGAGCGAGTGACCCAGACCGACGATCGTCGTGATCCACCCGCCGATGAAGGCGCCGACGACGGTTGCCGCAATGGCAACGGCGCCGAGCGCGACGCCGCGCTCGTCCGGGCCGTAGCCCATGTCGATCAGGAACGGGCGCGTCAGCGCCTGGGTGAGCTGGTCGGCGATCTTGTAGAGCACGACGAACGAGAGGATCTCGAGGGCGCGCGGGCGCGTGAGAAAGCTGAGGAACGGCTGCCAGACCGCGTCGCGCAGGCTTCGGGGCGGCGGCGCCTGCACGTCGGGCTCGGGCGATTTCCAGGTGACGACGAGCACCGTCAGGTAGACAAAGGCCAGCAGCACGTTCACGGCAGGCCAGCCGATGCGGGCAGCAAGGCTGATCGACAGCCCGCCTGACACGAACATCGCCGCGCGATACATGGCCACCCCTGCGCCGGTCACCGGACCTTGCTCGTCCTTGTGCAGCACCTCCACCCTATACGCGTCGATGGCGATGTCCTGCGTGGCCGAGGCGAGGGCCACGCCCGTGGCCAGTGCGCCGACCACCCAGATCGCCTCCGGCCGCTGGCCGAGGCCGGCCAGGAGGAGACCGAGGACGAAGAGCGCGATCTGGGTGATCGCCATCCACCCGCGGCGACGGCCCCAGAACGGCGGGACATAACGGTCCATGAGCGGCGCCCACATCACCTTGAACGTCCAGGGGGCCTGCGAAAGCGTGATGAGACCGACGAGGCGGATATCGACGCCGTTGTCGCGCATCCAGTCGGGAATGGAGTACCAGACGAGGCCGAGCGGAAGGCCTGACGCGAACATTTGCAGCGTCACGGCCGCCGCGCGGGGCGACCGCATCGCCGCCACGAGGCTCGCGATTGCGCCGGCTGGCCGTGCTGAGTTCGTCGAGCCGCTCATCGTTTGCTGACTATAAACCGGCTTCTCGGGAGGAAGGGCTGCCTTCAACACCGACGCAAGGGGTGTGGCGCTATTTAGTCAACCCCAGGCGTTCGTTCGGGGCCCGACTTTCGTTAGTAGAGGGTAGGGGCGGAATCGAACCATGCAGCTCAACGAATACGTCAGGAGGGGTGTCGTCATTCTCGAGCCGTGCGAGAGCCTGACGGTCGAGAACGAGGACGAATTCAAGCAGGCGGTGCGGCGTCACCTGGATACCGGCTGCGTCCGTCTCGTGCTGGATCTCGCCCACGTGACCTACATCGACAGCTGCGGCCTGGGGACGATTGCCCAGACACACCTGGCGGCCAGCCGTCTCGGAGGGTGGCTGAAGCTCCACAACGT
>DASTDQ010000648.1:0-8761 GCA_035710305.1 Vicinamibacterales bacterium
GAGGGTCTGCGGGTGGCGGACGCCTCGATCATGCCCGAGGTCGTGAACGCGCCGACCCACGCGGCGTGCGTCATGATCGGCGAAGCATGCGCCGACATGCTGGCAGCTGGCTGAAGGGTAATTGGCCTACAATACGGGCATGATCCGATCGATTACCGCCCTCATCGCATTCGCAGTGTGCGCCACGCCCGTTCTCGCCCATCACGGCCCCGGCACCTTCGAGTTGGGCAAGTCCGTGACCTACACGGGCAAGCTGACGCGCATCGAGTTCGTCAATCCGCATTCCTGGCTCTACTTCGAGGTCACCGACGCGAGCGGGAAAGTGGCGAAGCACCGGTGCGAGATGCGATCCGCCCATACGCTGCGGCGCTCGGGGTGGACGAAGGAGCTGTTCCCGATCAACAGCAAGGTGACGATCGAGGCCGCTCCCGACAGGGCGGATCCCAATTCCTGTTACCTGAACACGGTCCGGTTCGAGAACGGCAGCCACATGGATCGGTACGGCCAGTACGTGAAGGCCCCGGAAGGCGGGATCAAGGAAGTGCGAGGCGCCTTGCCCTTCGCGGCGAAGAAGCGTGAGGCGCGGCGTCCGAGCGGCGAGCCGAACATCTCGGGGGACTGGGCGCCGGAGCAGGTGGTGATGGCCGATCCCCGGGGCACCGGTGGCGGACTGGTCCCGCTCAGCCAGTTGAGCACGGCGCAGCCTGGGCAGCGGCGCGGCGGAGGCGGCGGCGCGCGCAGGGGCGGCGGCGCGCCGGCCGGGCCCCGGCAGTACGGGGGCACCGAGCTGACGCCGCTCGGCGAAGAAGCGGCGGCCAAGTTCACGCGCGACGACAACCCGCGCTTCCGCTGCGAGACGACGAGCATCGTCTTCGACTGGACCTTCGACGGGCCGGTCAATCGAATCACGCAGAACCGCGACACGATTGTCATTCAGTACGGCCAGATGAATCTGAAGCGGACGATCTACATGAACATGAAGACGCACCCCGCGAACGTCAAGCCCACGCGCGCCGGGCACTCCATCGGGCGCTGGGAAGGCGATGTGCTCGTCGTGGACACCGTCGGATTCCTGCCAGGCGTGCTGAACCAGCCCGTACGGCACGGGAGCAAGCTGCACGTCGTCGAGCGCTTCTCGCTCGATCCGCAGACGATGAGGCTGACGCGCGCCTACACGGCGGAAGATCCCGACTACATGAAGGGCCAGTACAGCGGGTCGGACACGATCGGGGTTGCAGACCAGCCGTACGCCGAAGACAACTGCAAGGAGCAGACGCTGGTCGATTACTCGAAGCAGCAGTCCCAGCGATAAAGCGACGGCGGGTCTGCCTTCGACTGCGCGTGGCGTCGATGAGCTTCGACATTCGAGTTGACAAAGGCCGACGCGAGGACTTGGATTCGTGCCGCGGACGCCTCGCGCAGGTCGACAACGGACCTATGCCAATCGGATTTCAGCCACGCCGCAGGCCATGTGGTTCGGCTAAGCGACGTGCGAACGAGGCCGACGACGCACGGGGATTGCGGGTTGTGTGAAGCTCGAGCGCTCATCTTGCCTCGAGTCGATCAAACACTCGCTCGCTTGTTCGTCGAGAGGCCCAGGACCTGGTAGAGCGCACACCACCCGACCACGCCCGTAACGAACGCGACAATTCCGATCACCAGCAAAACGACGCTCGCCACACCAGCTCCGGAGAGGAAGCTCGCTTCCGCCGGCCACGCACTCCACGCCACGAACCCCAGCATGAGACCGATGGCGATTCGAATCGCCCGATCCCACGTGCCTTCATTGATCGTCATGGCCAGAACTCCTCATTCAACATCCCCCAGCGCACAACTAATCTTGTTTAAGCAAGAGCAATTGGAACACCAAAGCAATCCGGCAACCGGACCGGGTTTACGCCGTGGCGACGCGAGGGCAAGCGCGATTCGTGCGGAAAATCGGCCGGGGCCTGCGGGAAAATGCGCACGGAGCCGTACTCCAGGCCGAGATTCCTGCGGATCGACGCCCGAACCTGAGGCAAGTGGACCGATCGCGCTGGTTTCCTGTTTGCATGACACGAGTTCTTCGAACGTCCACCAATCGACCGAGCAAGGAGGTCAACATGGAGGACTTCACACCCGACTTCTCCCTCGCAGTGCAAGGCGTCAAGGGCTTCTGTCCGGCGGGTGAAGTCTATGCAAAGCGCAATATCTCTGAAAGGAAGATCCCCGTTCTCTCGTGCGAGGGTCCTTGTATCCGAGGAGAGATTGCCAGACTTGCTGCTAACCTGGTCGCGGCCGAAGTGCCGTCGTTTGCGCGGGCATGCCACGCAGAGGCGTTTTTCGTGCCTCATTCCTCAATGGCGCGTTGGGTCAAGGATGCGGACCATTGCATCATGATCGATGGCTGCTTCTTGAAGTGCCATGGACGCGTACTCAAGACGCTCGTCGGAGAAGACAAGGTCATCCACTTTGATGCGCTGCCGATGTACAAGAAATACACGGACGTCTTTTCAATGAATGACGTTCCAGAAGAGGAACGCAAAGCAGTTGCGCGGCAGGTAGCGGATCAGATCATTGCCAACGTAGGTCCGGGCGGCTCCGGCGGCGCTGCGGCACGAACTCATCGGGGATTGGAGCTGGAAGGAACGGGACGAACGAAAAACACCGGCTGAATTGAGAAACGTTTCGATGCATAGCGCTGGGGGACACAATGGAAACCCAGCTCGAAATGAATGAAGCGGTGAGGATGTTCTGGCTACGGAGCTTCTTGAAAGTTCTGTCTGTTGGATTCCTCACCGCGTTCATTTCGTGGATTGCCCTTATTCTCCTGAACGCGCCGAGTCTCGCACACGGCGGTAGTCTCGCGCCGTTGCTCAGATTTCAGCCTTACAACGCCTCTTACGAGAGCATGATGACCGCGATCTACATCGTGTGGGCGGTGATGCTGTGGCGTGCCTCAGATGATCCCGCACAGCACTACCTATTCATCGATTTTACGATCTGGGCAAACGCCGCTCATGGTCTCGTGATGCTCATCGCGACACCCCTGCAGAAAGGACTTGTCATGACGCTCATCGAAGGTGTGCCGCTATTCGCGATAGCGGCGGTGCTGGCGTGGCTGCGACCGAAGCGGCCAGCCGTTAGGCCGGCAGTCTATCGCGAGACGGCGTAAGGACGGCGCCTGGGACCTACTCTCATGGCAATTCTGAGGAGTGGACGATGGATAGCACGACACGCAGACTTGTGGTTGCGTTCGGCCTTCTGCTGGTAGTGGCGCTCAGCTTTTCGGTATTGATGGGCGGCATGATGGGTCCAGGCTTCATCGCTTCAGACCAGACCGGCCAGGGGCCGTTCGGGCCGGGTATGATGCGCGGTCATGGTTGGATGTGGGGGCTCGGCATGGGATTCGGGAGCCTGGTCATGCTCGCCTTCTGGGGCGTCATGATTGTCGGTGTGATTCTGCTGGTTCGATCTATGGGTGGAGCCCAAGGGGGCCTGTGGCACGAAACGCCGCTCAATCTTCTCAAGCGGCGTTATGCGGCGGGGCAAATCACCCGCGAACAGTATGAAGAGACGCGTAAGGCTCTCGAATAGTCAGGATCCCAACGACGGGGGTGCCGCTGCGGATTGACCGTGGCTGGGAACAGGAGCAAAGGGCAGCGGGTGGAGGAACGGGAACGCTGACGGTGACCACGAACCCCGAAGGCGCCTGGACTGCGACGGGCGGCGCAGCCTGGATCTCGCTGTCGCCGTGCGTGGGGCTAAGGCGCGCTGTGGTTGCGGAAGGACGGAACCGCATAAGGGGCACTCCGTCAACCACGCGGGCGAACACTCCCTAATCGTTCCTATCGTCTCGCCAGGCGTGCGACGCACGCGGCAAGCACAGTCGTCATCGTGCCGTTCGCTCGAGGTGCCGCGACGCCGACAGCATGTTGAACAGGCCGTAGTTTCCCTCGTGGCACGCGTACTCGAACACGCCGGCGCCCTCCGGCCGCCTCCTGAGGTCGAGCGCGGCGGCCCAGGGTGCGGTCCACGTCGCGGGATCGACGAAGGTGACCTGGTACTGGACCGCGTCCCGCCCCACGCGGGTGAACCGCTCGATCAGCCGGAGCCCGGGAGATGCCCCGCGCGTGTTCGCTTTGAAATTGCCCGACTCGATGACCAGCGTCGTGCCCTCCCACCGGCCTCGCGCGTCGCCCATGTACGTCCGGATCGCCGGCGACAACGGCGGCCCGTCGCGCTTCAGCGGAATGATCCGCGCGTCGTGAATCAGCTCGTACACGATCGCGACGTACTCCGGAGTCTGAAGGATCCGCATGTTCGCGTTGTAGACCGCGGGAAACATCGCATCCGGAAAACCGCCGCCGTGCACGATGCAGCGCACGCCGAGCCCGTAGTCTACGTACGAATCGCACGGCTCCCCGCGCTGCAGGCTGCCGCATCGCTGTACTGGAATCGGCCTTGCCTGCGGGGTTCGCGGAGGCAGACGCCCATCCGGCGGATCGATGATGAGCGACGTCCGCCTCGATGTCGTGTTGTATTCGCGCCAATGCGGGATCGGGGCATTGGGCGCGTCCACTTTGCCGGAGAGGACATCGACCGGCGCCAGATCTCGCTCGTCGCGAAGCCGCACCTCTTCGAGCCGCCGGGCATACTCCTCGTCCGTCAGGAACTGTCGCGCCCCGAACTGCGGCGGGCGCTCCAGCGGCACGCCGTACTCGCCTTCGCTCGTCCACTCCGCCTGCAGGTCGGGATCGCCCCAGGCCGTGCGCTCGTTCCAGACCGGTTCACGCCTCGTCTGTGCGCCGGCCGGGGCCATCTGCGAGACGATGTACACCAAAGCCGTGATCGTCAGCACGCTTCTCATTCCGCGACCCTCACTTCCACGATGACGCCGTCGTTGTCCGCGAAACGGACGACGCCGGGCTCGTCGGCAGCCTGAAGCACACGCGCGCCCAGCTCCCGCAGCCGTGACTCGAATGCGCCGCGATCGTACGGCGCGACCTTGATGGTGTAATGGGCGATCGCGGGCGGCTGCCCTGACGATGCCTCCTCCAGGCCGAGACGGGTATTGCGCGCGAGGTGAAACCATACGCGCCCGTTCGTGTCGCGGGGCTGTTCGGCCGCTGCGCCGTACACCAGCCGGTAGTACGGCAGCGATTTCTCGAGGCTGCTGACGCGCAGCATTACATGATCGACGCCGCGAGGCGTGAGCAGCCCGTCGCGCTCGACCGGCAGCGGCGACGGGACAGCGGCGGCCACGAGACCGGCCGGCGGCTGGAACAGCTGCAGCTCGAGCCGGTCGGGATCCGGCCACATCCCCGTCGGCCCCGCCGACGCAACGGCGAAGCCCGCAGCCTGCAGCGTGCTGGCCACGCCCGCGCGGTCGTAGACTTTGGCCAGCACGCAGTAATGGCCGACCGCCGGCGCGCGCCCGCCCGCGGCGCCGATGGCGATGTAGCCGATCTGCCGATCCGCCGGAAGGTCGCCGAGCAACACGAAGTAGCGCAGCGTGTCGCGCACCGGCTGCTGATGCAGAGCCGATCGGAAGAGACGGGCGTAGAACCGCGCAGATGCCGCCGGGTCCGGCACGACGATGTCGAGATGCTCCAGGCCCAGGTTCTCGAGCGGCAGCGCCCTCGCCGGTGTTTGCGCAGTCAGGCCAACCGTGAGCACGGCGGCAATCGATCCCACGAGAATGGCGCCCTTCATCTACACCACAGCTCGCTTGTGTTGGTGGGCTCCGGCCGAGGCCCCGCTGAACAAACAGCCTGCCCTGCAAGCCACGATCGTTGGCAACATCACCGACACAAGCGAGTTCCGGGGTTAAGTCTCCGTCTGCGATCCCTCACGTCCTGCCACCTCAATGCGTGGAGCTCTGCACGAGATAGTACGCCACCCCGCCGGGGCCCGGCCCTCAGCAGGCCGGTTTTGACGGTATTTTGCGCGAGGGCCTTCAGTTTCTGGGGGTTGCGCGGGGTCTTGGGAAAGAAGAAGTCGAAATCCAGAGTGGTGACCGGAGCGCCAGCGTCCAGGCCGGCGTCGCCACAGCAGACCTGGTCGATTACTCGAAGCAACAGTCCCGCTGACGTACGTAGTGTCCGGCTTCAGCCGGACCCGTGCGGGCTTCAGCCGGACCGTGTGACAGGTCAGCCCACGGTCCGGCTGTAACTTCTACCTGCCTACACGGCCGCCAGCTCATGCAGCCGCGTGGCGGCGGCTGGTGGCAATGAGCGCGATCCCGGCTGCCGCCGACACGACGCCAAGCGTCTGGGGCAGCGAGACCTGTTTCTCCTTTTCGGTGACGATCTCGACGGGGCCGATGTCGAACGCCTTCTGCGTGGTCGTGTACCTCATCATCGGCGTTGCAAGGACGGCCAATCCCGCGAGCAGAAGGACGAGGCCGAACGTCAACTGTCTTTTCATGGGCACTTCTCCTCTCGCCGACTCAGCAGAGTCCGTCGTGGAGAGGTGAGGAGCATCTTTCGTGCCTTCGCGCTTCGTGCAGAAGCGACGGGTTCAGCTGCCTGTTGCGGTCGAGGTCAGGCCGTTTCTTCACCCTGGAACGACTGGCGTTTCATCGGCCCCCATCCGCTCTTGCCGGTCATGGCCTGAACCGTTCCGACGACTGCCCACCAGGCGTTCAATTGGCGGTAGCCGCAGTTCTCGAGGAGCGAGACAGCCATCAGGAGCAGCAGGTCGCGCCCCCGCATGTAACGCTGCGTCGCGACGTCGTTCAGCAGAATCGCCTGGAACGTCGAGGCAGCGCCCAATGTGACCGACACGAAGATCAGAACGCCGTAATAGTGCCAATCGAGGAAGCCCGAGACCGCGCCGACGGTCGTGATGACGTAGCCCGAGATTTCGATCAACGGCCCGAGCCCGTCGATGAACGCGGTGTAGGGAAGCAGCGCCAGTCCGACGACGCCGTAGCGGGGGTTGCCGATCATCCGTCGATGGCGCCAGAGCACCTGCAGCAGCCCGCGCCGCCAGCGGCAGCGCTGCGATTTCAGCGACCTCCAGTCCTCGGGCGCCTGCGTCGCGGCCAGCGGGTTCGGGTCGAACGTGATCCGGAAGGGCAGGCGCCTGGCGCGGTGGTGCCGCTGGAGGCGGACGGTGAGATCCATGTCCTCGCCGATCGCCTTGTGGTCGAAGCCGCCGACGGCGATCACCGCGTCGCGCCGGAACAATCCAAACGCGCCGGAAATCAGCAGCACGCCGTTCACCGACGCGCACGCGAGGCGGAACAGCAGGAACGCCCGCATGTACTCGACGATCTGGAACCGCGCGAGCCAGCTGCGTGGCAGGGACACCTCGGCGACGCGGCCGTGCTCGATCCGGGAGCCGTTGACGATCGCGATGTTCCCGCCAACGGCCACGGTCGTCGGGTCCTCGAGGAACGGCAGGACCGCCCGGCTCAACGCGTCAGGTTCGAGCACCGTGTCGGCATCGATGACGAGCACGAGGACGCCCGACGCGGCGTTGATGCCGGCGTTGCTCGCATCCGACTTGCACCGGCCGTTCTCCTTGTCGATGACCACGAGCCCGGGCTCGCGGATCGACCGGTAGATGCCGCGCACGGGCGCGGTCGGGATCGGCTGATCGAAGGCGAGCGGGGCGGGCAGGAGGCCGAAGGTCCGTTGCAGCAACTCGAGCGTGCCGTCGGTCGATCCGTCGTTGACAACCACGATTTCGCGAGACTCGTAGTCGAGCGCGAGCATCGCCCGCACGCTCTCGACAATCGTGAGCTCCTCGTTGAGGGCCGGCACGACGACCGACACGAGGGGCGGCGACGCGAGGTCTCCGACGAGCGCGCGCGCGCGGCGCGTGTGCCGCCGCCGGTGCCGCCAGAGAAAGAGCGCCCCGACCGGGCCCATGGCCATCTGCGACACGTGCCAGATCACGAGGTACGCCGTGACCAGCAGAGACAGCGCGATCAGCAACGAAGTGGCCATCAGTATTGCGCGCTCGCCTCCCACAGCATCTGGCGCGCCAGCAGGCCGGCGAGGTCGGAGCGAGTGGCCAGGGTCTGCAGTTCCATCAGGCCTGTACGCGGCATCTGTTGCAGCGACCGCGCGGCCTGAACCGCCACCACCCACGTGTCGTCGAGATGGCGCGCGAGGTGCGACGCGGCCTCGCCCGGCCCCTCCCAGCCGCGCAGGGCGCGGGCCGCCATCGAACGCACGAGTGCATCGGGGCTGTCGAGCGCGCGGACGGCCAGGGTTGCGGAATGGTCGTCGAGTCCCACGTGCGCCAGCGCCTCGAGCGCCGCCGCGCGGACGTCGGCCCGCGCGTCAGCCGTCCACTCGCACAGAACCGGCCGCGACCGTTCGGAGCCGCACAGCGCGAGCGCCCGCGCATAGTTGACTCGGTGCTCCGGATTCACCTCCGCCAGGTCCAGCACGAACGTCTCGGCGAGGTGACCGAACGATGCGAGCGCCGCCAGGCGCCGGCCCCTATGCAAGGACGCGTCGTGCATCCGGACGACGACTGCCTGCAGCGACGCGGGATCGCGGAGATCCGTGAGCGCGTCGAGCGCCGCGCCGCGGACGTCGGGGTTCGCGTCATCCAGGGCAGCGACAATGGGCGCGGTGCGGTTCGTGATCTGCAGCACTCCGCACGTCCGCACCGCGAGCGCACGACGCCACCACAGGCGGCTCCTCAAGTAGCGATCGACCACACCCGGGAACAGCGCCATCGCGCGCATGACGTCGCGTGCGTGCGCGATATGACCGGGATCGCGATCCTTGATGAGCGGCTCCACCAGCAGCCAGGCGAT
>DASTDQ010000649.1:0-3679 GCA_035710305.1 Vicinamibacterales bacterium
TTCGCGACCACATCGACCGCATCAACCGGTACACGACGTTGTCGGCGCGGCAGATGCACGAAAGCGGCTGGCGAGGCAGCGCGCTGCACCTGCTGGTGCAGCCGCCGGCGGCGTTCCTGCGCAACTACGTGCTTCGCCGAGGGTTCCTGGACGGGACCGCGGGACTGACGCTGTCGCTCGTCAACTCGTACGCGGTGTTCCTGAAGTTCGCGAAGCTGTGGGAGCTTCAAAGAACTCCCAATTCCCAACTTCCAACCCCCAACTCGACGGATCAGAGCTAATGTAACGCGGGCCGCCGGCTGTAGTTTGGGAGTTGGGATTTGGGAGTTGGAGGTTGTGACGTTCTCCCTCCACGTCGACACCTCGCGGGTCTGGCGGGGCAGCCAGAGTCAGGTGATGCACACCGTCGTGGGCCTGCGTGCGCAACGGCAGCGCGCGGCGCTCGTGGCACACCCCGAGGGTGAGCTGTGCCGCCGCATGGCCGAGGGCACGGACCTCATTCCGCTGGCGTCTCACGGCGACATCGACGTGTCCGCAGCCTGGCGGCTGTCGCGCGTCATCAAGCAGCTGCGACCCGACGTCATGCACGCCCACGACGCGCCGGCCCTGGCCATGGCGGCGACGGCGATGTCCATTGCGATGCCGTCGCCCGCGCCTGTGCTCGTGGCGTCCCACCGCCTCGACGCGCGGCTCGATCACCACTCGTTCGCGAAGTGGAAGCACGGGCAGGTGGACGGCTTCATCGCCAGCTGCGAGGCCGTCCGTCAGCGTCTGGTCGCTGATGGAATCCCGAAGGAGAAGACGACCGTCGTCCACGGCGGCGTTGACGTCGAGCGCATCGCGCACATGCCCGCTGCCAACGTGCACGCCGCGTTCTACCTTCCAACGCACGCGCCGATCGTGGGCAGCATCGGCGCGCTCGTCGCGCGAAAGGGCCAGCATTACCTGATCGACGCGGCGGCCATTGTCGTGCGCGCCGTTCCCGACGCCCGGTTCGTCATCGTGGGCGACGGCGAGCTCAGGCAGCCCCTCGAGGAACACATCCGGCGCAAGCACCTCGAGCGGCACGTGTTCCTGGCCGGGTTCCGGGCCGACGTGCTCGAGCTCCTCAAGGGGTTCGACCTGTACACCCTGAGCTCTCTTCACGAAGGGATGTGCATGTCGCTCGTCGATGCGATGGCGGCTTCGAAGGCGTCGATTGCGACCAACGTCGGCGGCGTGCCCGAGGTGATGGTTGACGGCGAGACCGGCTTCCTCGTGCCCCCTCGCGATCACGAAGCGATGGCGGAGAAGATCGTCATGCTGCTGAAGGACGAGAAGCTCCGCTCGCGTCTGGGCCGGGCGGGGTTCGAGCGGGCGTGCGACCACTTCACCGTCGATCGGATGGTCGAGGGTACGATCGCGATCTACGAACGGCTCCTGGCTGCGCGAACGGTCAGCCGCGAGAGCGTAGACCTTTGACCTTTGGCCCTTGACCTTTGATCTGCGGGTGACAATGTCCGCGAAGCGGACACTGCGAGTCCCGCTGCGGCTTCAGGAAGCCGCAGCCGTTCATCATGCCCACGTGGCAGAGTGCGAAGTCGAAGCGGACCGGGTCTTGCGGGTCGATTCGCCGCAGCGAGCTGGTGATGTCCATCGCCATTTTCCAGCCGGGACTCGTATATCGGGTGAGCTGCAGACAACGTCCCAGACGTACGACGTGCGTATCGAGGGGCACGATGAGCCGTGCCGGGGACACGCTCGACCAGACGCCCAGATCGATGGCATCGCGCCGCACCATCCAGCGGAGAAACAGGTTCAGCCGCTTGCATGCGCTGCCGGCGGACGGACGCGGAAAGAAATAGGAGACGCCGCGCTGGCGCGGCACGCGGCGCCCGTAGGCGTCCCGCAGATCGGTCTCGAGCGCGCGGCGCGAGAAGTCGTCCAGCGCCTGACCGACATCCGGCGCTCGCGCATCGTCGCCGCGCAGAAAAAATGCCTCGATCGATCCGTCCTCCCGCAGCATGCGGCGCAGGATCAGCAGGAGCGCCATCAAGTCGCGTCCTGAAATCCAGCGGTGCACGAGCGGCGCGAGGCGCGCACGGTGGTCGGCAGGCTCGAACTGACGTGCGAAGCGCGCCGGCCGCGGGCCCATCACCCGCAGGAGCGCCTCGATCGACTGCAGCACGCTCGCCACACGGCCAAACGCCAGCGCTGCGGCACAGAAGCCCACGACTTCCCTATCGGCCGGGTCGGGGTACCGCCGGACGATGTGGACAGGATCGGTCGCCGACGTCACGTGATCGAACGTTCGGTAAAGATTCTCGAGGCGCTCGGCGACGTTCATGACCTGCGTGGTCCAGGCTGCGCGACGAAGCCGGAGATGGCGAACAGCAGAACGAGCACCGACGCGGCGATCGCGAATGCGGCGCGACTCCAGGTGTAGATGGGAATGGGGCTGGCATCGCTGATGAACGGCTTCTCGCCGGGCACGACCTTTTCCGCGACCGCCGCCTTCTGCTCGGGCGACCAGCGCTCCGTTTCGGGGGTCAGGTACGTCGGGAAATCGAGCACGGGGGCGAACCAGGTTTCGAGGATCTGGTTCTCCTTGAACGCCGTGCGCGGGTCGCCGTCCCGAAACGCGATGCTGCGCTGCTGGATGTGCCAGATCCCTTCCGCAAGGTACTGGTCTTCTCTCGACAGCCGGCGCAGCTCGACTGGAGGCGTGTTCTTCCACCGTTCGCCTCGATCGATCGACGCGGACCTGAGGTCTTCCACGGAGAAGCGGGACAGGAGGCCGTCGCCGCTTTCATCCCGAACGTGGTAGCCCATATGAACCGTATAGACAAACACCGAGAGCGCGAGCACCGCCACCGCCAATCCGTAAGAGAGGTTGCGGCGCGTATGTGCGGTGACGTGGGCAAGACGGCTCGGCGGCTCGATGCCGGCGCCGCACACGAGGCCGCAGGCAATGGCCGCGAGGTTCAGGAAGACGTCCCGCAACTCGCCGACGCGGGCGGGAACGAACCACTGAAACCCTTCGTCGAGCGTGCCCACGACGAACACGGCAACGGCCGGAAGCACCAGCGAGCTCAGATCGCCGGCCTCACGCCACGCGCGGTGGAACAGCAGCGTGAGGAGGCCGTATTCGACGAAGTGAAACCACTCCACGGCGTTGACCTCGGGATTGTCCGTTCGTGTGAGGTAGGCGTACACCACGCCGCCTGCCACGGACCCGGCCAATAGGCTGTATCGCAAAAGACGGCGTTCCCGAATCATCGTCAACGCGATCGCCATGATGGCGACAACGCCGATGGCCACCATGCCGAGGACGATGTTGCGGTAGTGATCCGGCAGGGCACCCTGAAGCGCTCCGCGCGCCTGGCCAACGAAGGGCGCCGCCAGCACCACGGCCAGTGATGCGACGAGAGCCACGAGCAGCCGGCCGCTCATGTCAACGGCCGCTGCCCGCGGCGGCGCGCGCGAGGCTCTCGCCGGTCAGGCGGCACAGCTTCCAGTCCTTCATCAGCGTGGCGCCGAGACGCTCGTAGAAGCCGATCGCGCTCGTGTTCCAGTCGAGCACCGACCATTCCATGCGCCCGCACCGTCGTTCGACCGCGAGGGCCGCCAGGTACGCGAGCAGCTGTCGGCCGACGCCGCGGCCTCGCCATTCGGGGACGACGAAGAGATCCTCGAGGTA
>DASTDQ010000650.1:0-6137 GCA_035710305.1 Vicinamibacterales bacterium
CCCTGCGGCTTCTCGTCGTTCTCGTTTTCGTACAGGTAGTACACGCTGAAGGCGCGCGTCGCGTTCGCGTAGAAGAGCCCCGTCCGGGGGCTGAAGCTCGGCGGCGGCCAGTTCTGCCCGCCCCCTTGATTGGGCGACACAAGAGCGCCGTCTGGCTGGGGCTCTTTCGCCGGGTCCGGAATCGGCTGTCCCCGCGCGTCGAGCCCCTTCGTCCAGTTCGTCTTCACGTACTCGGTGCTCAGGAGGTTCTGCCCGTTGGCGCGATCGAGGACGAAGAACCACCCGTTGCGGCTCGCCTGGGCGAGAAGCTTCCGCGGCCGTCCGTCGAACTCGCCGTCGAACAGCACCGGCGTCTGCGTCGCGTCCCAGTCGTGGGTGTCGTGCGGCGACGACTGGAAGTACCAGGCCAGCTTTCCGGTGTCGGGGTTGAGCGCGACGATCGACTCCGTGTAGAGGTTGTCGCCCTGGCGCTTGCGGCCGTTGATCACCGGCTGCGGATTGCCTGTCCCGAAGTAGATCAGATTGAGCTCTGGATCATAGGTGGTCGATCCCCACGTCATGCCGCCGCCGTGCATCATCGCTTCGACACTGGGCCACGTCTTGGCTTCCGGCGTTCCCGGCTCAGGGTACGTGTACCACCGCCACTGCCGTGCGCCGGTGTCGGGATCGTGCGCCTGGAGGTAGCCGGGGATGTCGAGATCGTCTCCGCTGACGCCGACAATCACGTGCCTGCCGACGACGAGGGGGGCCGTGGAGGCGTAGTAGAACTGCTCGAGATCGCAGATTTCCGTGCGCCACTTCTCCTTGCCGTCGCGGACGTCGAGCGCCACGAGGTTGCAGTCGGGCGTTTCGACGTAGAGCGTGCTCCCGAGCACGGCGACGCCGCGGTTGGCGATGTGCCACCCGCCTTTCGACGGCCACGTCGCATGCCAGATCTCTCGCCCGGTGCGCGCGTCCAGCGCCCAGACGTGATCGGGGATCGTGACGTAGAGCACGCCGTTGACGACGACCGGAGTGCCCTTGATCGTGACGGCTGTCGCGCCGCCTCCGCCGGCGGGCGCCGCGCCGGCGTTCGGTCGATGCACCCAGGCGAGCGTCAGTGACGACACGTTCGACGTGTCGATACTCGAGAGCGCGCTGAACCGCTGTCCGGAGTAGTCGCCGTTGTACATCGGCCACGCGGCGCCCAGCGGCCGAAGCAGTTCGGCGGGAGCGAGCGTTCCCTGCGCGCCGAGCGCGGCAGCAGCGAGCACGGCGGCCGCGAGCGTGATGACGTGTCCGCCGTAGCGCCCCGCGCGAAGGTGGATCGTCTTCATTTCAATGTCGAGAGGTAGGCAGTGATGTCGTGCATGTGTGTGTCCGTGTAGCGATCGAGCAGTTCGTGATGAGCGGCAAGCGGGTCGCGGACCGACACTGTCGTGCCAGGCACCCGGGAGAAGGAGTGATACTCGCCGGAGGCGTCCCGCAGCGAGACGGAGAAGTCGTCCATGCGCACCAGCGCTCCCGAGACCGCCGGCCCGGATGCGGGCGCCACGGTGACCTCGACGCGCCTTGCCCCGTCGCGGCGCAGCGTCGGGAACAGGAAGCGTTGCTGCAGGTTGACCGGATCGGTGATCCGTGTGGCGATGCCGGCCAGGTCACCGGTGGGGGAGTGGCAGGTGCTGCACGTCCCGGCCCCGTTGAAGTAATCGCGCCCGGCCTCGGGGTCGCCGGTCAGGACGTTCAGCGGCGCCGTCGGCGTGCGATTCCTGGCCGTCGCCTCGACGCGCTCATGGAGGAAGTGCGACAGATCTACGACTTGCGTCTCCGTGACCCCGGACCGGTGCGTGGCCGTCCTCAGTGCGGGTCCAATCAGGTTTCCGAGGCGATCGCGCAGCACGGTGGCCGATCGAATCAGGTCGGGTCCGCGCTCGGTCCCCTTGGCCGTGCTGCCATGGCAGTTGATGCAGAGCCGCGCGTACACGGCGCGCCCGCGGTCGGCCGCGGCGGTGTCGATCCGCTGCCGTTGGTACGGTCCACCTTGCGCCGCGAGCGAACCCGTTGCGACCAAGAGCACGATCGCGAACGCCGCGCTGGTCCTAGACATCACAAATCTCGACCGCCTTGCGGAGCACCGCGATCGGATCGCTGCCTGCCTTCGGCGTGTATTCGTGCGTGACGAACCCCGTGAAGCCGAGAGCGGCGATCTCCTGCATGACGTAGCGGTAGTTGAGCTCCTGGGTCTCGTCGATGTCGTTGCGCCCCGGGTTTCCGCCGGTGTGGAAATGACTGATGAGCCCGATGTGATCTCGAATCGTGCGAACGACGTCGCCGTCCATGATCTGGGCGTGGTAGATGTCGTAGAGGATCCTGACGCGCGGCGAGTTCACGCGCGTCACCACGTCGACCCCCCACGGCATGTGGTCGAACATGTAGTCGCGGTGGTTGACCTTGCTGTTGAGGATCTCGATCGAGATCGTGACGCCTTTGTCCTCGGCGTGCGCCTTGATCCTGTTCAGGAACGCGACGCAGTTGTCGGCCCCCTCGGCGTCGGACATGCCGCGGCGGTTCCCGGAGAACGTGATGATGTTCGGGACCTTGTTGGCCGCGCACTCGTCGATGGCCGCATGGAGCGAGGCTTCGAGCTTCGCGTGATTCTCTCTGCGGTTGAGCGCGTCGGGGATCGTCCCGCCCGGCCCCGGCGGATACATGGAGGGCACGAGGCCGTACTTCCTCAACGTCGGCCAGTCGGCAGGGCCGATCAGGTCGAACCCGGTGATGCCGAGCCGGGCCGCTTCGCGGCAGGCGTCCTCGAGCGGCGTGCCCCGCGCAAACACTCCGCGCGTGACGCCCTGCCTGATTCGCCCTTTCAACCGGGCGGGCGCCGCGCCCTGCGCACGGCCGACCTGTGCGATCGCGAGCGGACCAGCAAGCGCCAGGACGAAGTCTCGGCGATTCATCTCATCCACGCTTGGGGGGCAGGAGCCTGACGCGCGGATTCTAGCAGAGGCACGTGGGCGGGGTAGAATCTGCCTCCGCATGACTCGAGTAGGAATGGGCCTCGTGGGCGCCGGCTTCGTCGGACCGCATCATATCGACGCCGTCAGGCGCCTGGGCTTCGTCGACGTGGTGGCCATCGCCACCAGCAACGAGGCGTCGGCGCGGAAGAAGGCGGACGCCCTCGGAGTCCGCAAGGCGTACGGCCGCTACCAGGCGTTGATCGACGACCCCGAGGTGCAGGTCGTGCACAACGCGACGCCAAACGTCCTTCACTACGAGGTGATCGCCGCCGCGCTCGCGCGCGGCAAGCACGTCGTCGCCGACAAGCCGCTCGCGATGACGGCCGAGCAATCGAAGCGCCTGGTCGAGCAGGCGCGGCAGGCGGGCGTCGTCACCGCCGTCACGTTCAACTACCGCGGCAACCCGCTCGTTCAGCAGGCTCGGCTCGCCGTCGCACGCGGCGACATCGGCGTCCCGCACTTCCTGCACGGCTATTACCTGCAGGACTGGCTGATCAAGGACACCGACTACTCCTGGCGCCTCGACCCGAAGCAGAGCGGCGCCTCGTCGGCCATCGGCGACATCGGCTCGCACTGGTGCGATCTCGCGCAACACGTGTCGGGGCTCGAGATCACGCACGTGCTCGGCGACATCACGACCGTCGTGCCGAAGCGGAAGAAACCGCGCGGATCGCGCGAGGCCTTTCAGGCTGGGGGAGCAGGCGCCGTCGATGTCGTGGACATCGAGGTCGAGGATCTCGCGTCGGTGCTCCTCCGATTCGAGAACGGCGCGAAGGGCGCCTTCTCAGTGGGCCAGGTCTGTGGAGGGCACAAGAACGACCTCGTCCTCGAAGTGTGCGGGCCGAAGGCCTCCGTGCGGTGGCGGCAGGAACACCAGAATGAGCTGTGGATCGGTCATCGCGACAAGGCGAACGAGGTGCTTCAGAAGGACCCGGCGTTGGTTGACGACGCCGTACGCGGCTATGCATCTCTCCCCGGCGGGCACCAGGAAGCATGGGCCGATGCGTTCCGGAATCTGATGTTCGACATCTACGGATGCATTGCCGCGGGCAAACCCTACCGGGCGCTTCCGCCCGCCGTCGCGACCTTTGAAGACGGCTACCGCGCGAACCGCATCGTCGATGCGATTCTCGAGAGCGCCCGCAAGGGCGGCGTGTGGACGCAGGTTCGATGACCAGACCGTTCGAGCCGAAGTTCATGAAGGTCGGCGTCCTCACGGCAGCGCTCCAGGAGCTGACGCCGCGCGAGGCGCGCGATGCGGACCCAGACCTCGCGATCGAAGAATGGCTGCAGTTTGCGCGCGAGCTTGGCGCCGGCTACATCCAGCTCTCGGCGGCGCTTCACCCGTCGGAAACGGACGTGCCGCCGGAAGCGATGCTCGACCCCGTGGCCAACACGCTTGACTTGCGGCAGCCGTTCGACAAGGCCAGGGCACGGCGTGTGGAAGCGGCGGTGAAGTCCACGAGCGTCGCCTTTTCCGACCTCGCCTACTTCGACAACCTCCTGCATCACGACGCGGCGACCAGGAGGAAGAAGCACGAGTTCCTGCTGCGGGTCTTCGATGCCGCGGTGCTGCTTGGCGTCAACGCGGTGTGCGGCTTCGTGGGCCGCAACCAGCAGCGCAGCATGGATCAGAACCTCGTGGACTTCGAGGAGCAGTTCGTCCCGCTGCTCGAGGCGGCGAAGGCGCGAGGCTTGACCTATCGCGTCGAGCAGTGCCCGATGCCGGGGTGGACCACGAGCGACAACTGGCACAACAACATCGCGTACACGCCCGGCGCGTGGATCGCGCTGCACCGGATCTGCGAGAGGCACGGCGTCGGCGACCAGTTCCGCATTCACTACGATCCCTCGCACGCGATCCTGATGGGGCAGGACACGCGCTCGGTATTTCAGTACTTGAAGGACACCGGGTACGGCTTCCTCATTGGCGGCTTCCACGTGAAGGGACAGGTCATCGACTCAAAGGGCGTCGCCGCGTGGGGCTACGGCGGACAGACGATGGAGCGGGGCGACTGGGTGGGAGGGAAGGCGTCTGACAACCCCGCCGATCAGGTCAACGCCTGGAAGAAGCAGGTGGTCCTGTGCGAGCACGAGCTGCCGGGGACCGCGCGGCACGATCCGCTCGCCTATCTGCAGAACCGGACGGTTGACTGGCTCGATCATCAGCTCGCGGCGCGAGAGCTGTTGCAGCTCGACATCCCGAACACCCACCTGGTGGTGGAGCACGAATACCCGGCGGCGCGGATTCAGGATCGGGAGAAGCTGAAGCCGATCCTGCAAGGCTCGCTGGCCTTCGTCCGCCGCATCGACGAGGCGGCCGCCTGCATGTACGCCCTGCAGCACGAGGTGCTGTCGTCTCAGGGCATACCGGTGCAGGGGTTCGGACGCGAGGCGTATCGGTCTTGACGTCTGTCATCAGGCGGGTCTAAAGACCCGCCTCTACGCATGAGTCTAAACTATTGATTAAGTGAGACTTGAAGTACTGGCATTGACAGCAGTCTGCAGCTCGGCTAATATTGTGAGCAATCGTTTACTCACATGCCGAGACATCGATTCACCGACACCCGCGACCGCATCGAAAAGGCCGCCATCCGCTTGTTCGTCCGGAAGGGCGTGGCCGAAACCACGGTCCGCGACATCGCCCGCGCGGTGGGCATCTCGGAAGGCGCCCTCTACCGCCACTTCACCGGCAAAGAGGATCTCGTCTGGCAGGCCTTCGAGCGGCACTACGTCGAGTTCGCCGGCCGGCTCGAAGCACTCGCCGCCAGCGAGCCGACCACGCGGGGCAAGGTGGGCGCGATGATTCACGGCTTCTGTCGCGCGCACGACGAGAACCGGGAGCTGTTCCGCTTTCTGCTGTTCGTGCAGCACGGCCAGCTCGGGAAGCTCGAGCCCGACACGCCGACGCCGGTGCGCGCCGTGCGCGCCGTGATGAGCCGCGCGATCGCGTCAGGCGACATCCCGGCTCAGTCCCCCGACCTGGCCACGGCGGTCCTCTTTGGCGTCGTGCTGGAGCCAGTGCAGTTTGCGGCCTACGGGCAGCTGCCATCGCAGATGAGCTCGATGTGCGACCGGTTGACGGCCGCGGCATGGGCCGCGGTCACCACTGTCTGACAGGAGAAACCCATGACGTCG
>DASTDQ010000651.1:0-2194 GCA_035710305.1 Vicinamibacterales bacterium
CTGAGGACTGCCGCTCTGTCATCGATGCGCTGGTCGATGCCGGCTTTCTTGGCTGGACGGCGAAGCGCACGATCGTGCGGAGAGGCGGGGATCCAATGGGTCCTCGGAAATCCAGGCTGACCGCCATTTCCGTGCCCGCCAAACCGCAAAGCAACAAATCCGTCGCCCACGAGTAGCCAGCCGTGGCGTCGCCGCTCTCAACCGTGAAGCTGGTGACGCCGTCCCAGCCGTCCCGCCCCGAGCCGCTGGCGGGGCATCTGTTCCCGCACTACGACCTCGACCGGGCGTACGACGAGATGTTCGACGCGGATCGGCGCGCGAGGCCGCATTACCGCGCGCTCGTCGACGAGCTCCTCGCGGCGTCTCCCGACGGGCTGCGCCGGCGTCAGCTCGAAGCCGATCGCGCGTTCCTGACGCAGGGCATCACGTTTACCGTCTACAGCGACGACCAGGGCACGGAGCGCATCTTCCCGTTCGATCTCCTGCCGCGCATTCTGACCAGCTCGGAGTGGAGCCTGCTCGAGCGAGGCCTGTCGCAGCGGCTGACGGCCATCAATTTGTTCTTGAAGGACATCTACCACGAGGGACGCATCCTGGCCGAACGCGTCGTCCCGCCCGAGCTCGTGTACAGCTGCAGGCACTACCGGCGCGAAATGCGAGGCGTCCGCGTCCATCGGGATATCTACGTGTCGATCTCGGGTACCGATCTGGTCCGGATGGAGGACGGGCGTTTCGTGGTGCTCGAGGACAACCTCCGCGTCCCGAGCGGCGTGTCGTACATGCTGGCGAACCGCGAGGTCACCAAGCGCGTGTTCCCGGCATTGTTCAACCGCTACGACGTCAAGCCGATTGCGCACTACGGCCAGGCGCTGCTGTCCACGCTGCGGGCGTTGACTCCGTCAAGCCGCTCGGAGCCGACGATGGTGGTCCTGACGCCAGGCGTCGGCAACTCGGCGTACTTCGAGCACGCCTTCCTCGCGCGGGAAATGGGCATTCCGCTCGTCGAGGGGCGCGACCTGCTCGTCCACGACAACATCGTCTACATGCGCACGACGTCCGGGTTGCACCGGGTGGACGTGATCTACCGCCGCGTGGATGACGACTTCCTGGACCCATTGGCGTTCCGCGCCGACTCTCACCTGGGTGTGGCCGGCCTGCTCAACGCGTATCGCTCGGGCAACGTGTCGCTGGCCAACGCCATCGGGACGGGCGTCGCCGACGACAAGGCGGTATACGCGTACGTGCCAGCGATCATCCGTTTCTACCTGTCGGAAGAACCCATCCTTTCGAATGTCGAGACGTATCTGCTGGACAACCCTGCGGACCGTGCCTACGTGCTCGAGCGGCTCGGCTCGCTCGTGGTAAAGGCCGTGGGTGAATCCGGCGGCTACGGCATGCTCGTCGGCCCGCACAGCACGCGGAAAGAGCAGGAGGAGTTCCGCGAGCGGATCCGTGCCTCGCCACGGAACTTCGTCGCGCAGCCGACGCTCGCCTTTTCCCGCGCCGCCTGCTTCACCGACAGCGGGATCGAGCCACGGCACGTGGACCTGCGGCCGTATGTCCTGTCCGGCGAGCGGATGACGATCGTGCCCGGGGGGCTGACGCGTGTTGCGCTCCGGAAGGGATCCCTCGTCGTGAACTCGTCCCAGGGTGGCGGAAGCAAGGACACGTGGGTACTGGCTGACTAGGCTCATGCTGCTGTCGCGAGTTGCGGATTCGCTCTACTGGATCAGCCGTTACCTGGAGCGCGCTGAGCACACGGCGCGGCTCGTTGACGTGGCCGTCGATCACGGCCTCGGGCGCGCGTCCTCCGTCGACGGCTCCGCCATCGAGTGTCTCTATCACAGCGTCGGGCTGGACGTCGCCCTGCACGACGCCTCGTCGATCGCAGGCATCGCGCTGCTCGACCTCTCGAACCGGAACTCGGTAGCGGCGTGCATCACAGCCGCCAGGGAAAACGCCCGCCAGGTGCGCGAAGAGATCAGTTCCGTCATGTGGCTGCAGCTCAACGAGCTCTTCCTGCGCGTGAAACAGCTGCGCGAAGAAGGGCCCTTCGACGCGCATCGTCTGTCGCAGGCGGTCATCGACGGCGTTCGCCTCTTCCATGGCGTCACGGAAGGCACGATGGGCCACGGCGAAGGCTGGAGGTATCTGCAGCTGGGTCGCTTCATCGAGCGGTCGGGCGCCACGGCAT
>DASTDQ010000652.1:0-9968 GCA_035710305.1 Vicinamibacterales bacterium
ACGATCTAGGATATAGATCGATCGTGGAACGGGTTCACAGAGCTCTCGCCTCAGGCCACATCGGCCGCGCTCGTCATCACTCCGCCGGCACTCGCCGATTTCAGAGTCCCGTGTTTCGCGGCCTCGAGGCTTCTTTCATTGTGCTGGTACTCGCCGCGAACGGCGGCGACCCCCTCGGCGCACAACTCCGTCCGGACTTCACTGGCGTGTGGACCGACTACGTCGATCCGCAGCAGCAGGCCGGGCGCGCCGGCGGAGTGCCGGGGACAGCCGTGGACCTGCCGTTGACCGCCGACGCACGCCAGAAGGTCGAGTCATACCGGAAGCTCGTCGCAGCGACCGGCGACACGCCGGGAGCCTATTGCCTCGGACCGGGGATGCCCGGCGTGCTCTTCGGCGGTGCGACCTACCCGATGGAGATCATTCACAGGCCCGAGCAGATCACGATCATTCACGAACTGCACAATGACGTCCGACGGATCTATCTTGGCAGCCGCAACATGGCGGAGGCCGATCGGCTCCCCGGGCGCAACGGCTATTCGAGCGCGCATTGGGAAGGCGACACGCTGGTCGTCGAGACGACGAAGCTGGTCGAACAGGTGGATCAGCGCTATCCCCACAGCGATCGTGCGCGGGTGATCGAGCGGTACGAGCTCACGACGAGCCCGCGGGGCGAGCGCGTGCTCGTCGTCGACATGACCATGACCGACCCGGTTTTCTACACGCGGCCGGTGACCGGCCAGAAGAAATGGGTGGAGGTTCCCAACGGCCACCTGCTGCCGTACGACTGCGCCGAGGAAGGGTGGCTCAAGCGCATCGAGCAGCTCGAGAAGAGCGCAACGCCCGGGTGACCGCGGCGGCGGGCGTCGGGGTCGTGCCTGAAGTAGAGGAGCGAGCAATGGGAAGCCGGCAGCTGTTTCTGATCGTCGCAGCAGGCGTTCTGAGCGGCTGGTCCATCTGGGCCGCCGCAGCCGGGCAGCAGGCTGCGGGACGTGACGCCGCCGCGCCGATCCCGATCGACGCCGACGACATCGCTGGCGTGGTCACGAGCGCACGCGGTCCCGAGGCCGGAGTCTGGGTGATCGCGGAAACCACCGACACGCAGACGAAGTTCCGCAAGATCGTCGTCACCGACGATCGCGGGCGCTATCTGCTCCCGGATCTGCCGGCGAAGGCGACCTTCACTGTCTGGGTCCGCGGGTACGGGCTGATCGACTCCTCTCCTGTCCGTTCGCAGCCCGGGCGCGCGCTCGCCTTGACCGCCATCGTCGCTCCTGACGCGAGGACTGCGGCGGGAGTCTACCCGGCGAACTACTGGTACTCGCTGATCGATGTTCCGGCCGAGAAGGAATTTCCGGGGACCGGAGAGGCCGGCAACGGTATCGCGCCCGAGATGCGCACGCAGCATCACTGGATCAATCAGATCAAAGCCAACTGCAACGTCTGTCATCAGATGGGCAACCAGGCGACGCGCGAGATCCCGAAAGCGCTCGGGACATTCGCGTCGAGCATGGCGGCATGGGACACACGCGTCCAGGTCGGGCAGGATGGCCAGGGCATGAGCAACATGGTGACCGGCCTGGGACGACGACGGGGTCTCGAGATGTTCGCCACCTGGACGGACCGTGTCTCGCGCGGCGACATCCCGCCGGTGCCGCCTCGTCCGCAGGGTGTCGAGCGCAATCTCGTGCTGACCATGTGGGACTGGGGCGGCCCGGCGACGTTCGCGCACGACGAGCTGACGACCGACAAGCGTAACCCCACCGCCAATGCCTACGGGCCGATCTACGGCGTTGACTGGGGCAACGATGGCTTCCTCATCGTCGATCCGCTGGAGCACACGGCGCAGGAACTGCGTATCCCGGTGCTCGACCCGAAGGTACCGCCGGGGAAGGCGCAGTCGATGCCCGTACCCTCGCCGTATTGGGGAAACAAGCTGTACTGGTTCGACCCCGCGATCACCAATCACGCGGCGATGGATGCCAAGGGACGGGTGTGGATGTCGTCGCGCTTCCGCAGGCCCGAGGACCAGCCGGCGTTCTGCGGAACGCATCCGTCGGCAGCCCTCGCGCCGCAGAAGAGCAGCTTCCGGCAGGTGCAGTACTTCGACCCGAACACACGGCAGTTCAAGCAGGTGAACATCTGCTTCGACACGCACCACGTGCAGTTTGCCGGCGACAAGGACGAAACGCTGTACGGCAACGGCGTCTTCAGCGGTGCGATCGGCTGGATCAACACGCGCATCCTCGACGAGACCGGCGACGAGGCCAAGGCGCAAGGCTGGTGTCGCGGCTATCACGATCTGAATCAGGACGGCAAGGTCGATCCCGCCGTCGATCGTCAGATCGCGGTGAGCGTCATCTACAGCGTGATTCCGCATCCGACCGACGGCACAGTGTGGGGCGCGGCGCCGGGCCCGATGCCGGGAAAGATCATTCGCATCGATCCAAAGACGTGCGTGGGCGAAGCGTACGAGCCGCCGTTCGATCCCGCGGCGGGCGTCGTCGGCTACACGCCGCGCGGAATCGACGTCGATTCCAACGGCGTGATCTGGACGGCGCTGGCCAGCAGCGGGCATCTCGCCAGCTTCGACCGCCGCAAGTGCAAGAACGCCCTGCAGGGTCCATCGGCGACCAGCGGACAACACTGCCGTGAGGGTTGGACGCTCCATCCGGTGCCTGGGCCGCGATTCAGGGGCGTGCGAGGCGACGTCGCAGTGGACTTCCAGTACTACAACTTCGTGGACCGCTTCGACACCTTCGGTCTCGGCGCCAATACGCCGTTCGCGAATGGCACGAACTCCGATTCGCTGCTGGCGTTGCGGCCGGACGGAACCTGGCTGGTGTTCCGCGTGCCGTATCCGCTCGGATTCTTCTCGCGCGGCATGGACGGCCGCATCGACGATCCAAAGGCCGGCTGGAAAGGCCGGGCGATCTATGCCGACTATGGACCGAATGCGGTGTGGCACATGGAAGGCGGTCTGGGCACTCGGAGCGCCGTCGTGAAGTTCCAGTTGCGGCCCGATCCGCTGGCACGGTAGCCACCATGTCTCCCCGCCAGCTCGTGAGCTGTCTCGCGCTCGCCGCCGGCCTCGCGCTCGGCGGCACCGTCCTCGCCCACGTCGAGCTCTCGGGCGGCTGGGGGCAGCGGTTCCACGAAGACCTTCCCGAACGCGGCGCCGGCCCCGAGATCGGCGACTACCTCGGGCTGCCGATCAACGACGCGGCGCGCCTGCGTGCCGACTCGTGGGACGCCGGAAAGTGGACGATGCTCGAGCGGCAGTGCGAGCCGCATCCGGCCGACTACGGGCCGCGCGGTCCGGCGAGCATGCGGATCACGAGCACCGTCGATCCGGTCTCGCAGGACGTGATCTCCTGGCACACCACCCTGATGTGGATGCTTCCGCACCGGACGATCTACATGGACGGACGTCCGCGTCCGTCAGCGTACGCGCAGCATAGCTGGCAGGGCTTCTCGACCGGCGAGTGGGAAGGCGACATGCTCAAGGTCACGACCACTCACCTGAAGGAGGGCTGGCTGCGGCGCAACGGCGTGCCGCGGAGCGACAAGGCCACGCTCATCGAGTACTTCATCCGCCACGGCGACTATCTGACCCTCGTGACCATCGTCAAGGATCCGGTGTATCTCACCGAGCCGTTCGTGCGCACGTCGAACTGGGTGGCCGATCCGGGCTTTCAACTGAGCCCGTTCTCGTGCATCCCGACGCTCGAAATCGAACGGGCGCGCGACGAGGTGCCGCACAATCTGCCCGGCGAGAACCGGTATCTCAGTGAGTTCGCCGGCAAGCACGGGCTGCCCGTGGATGCCGCACGCGGCGGTGCGATGACGATGTATCCGGACTACCTGACACAACTGCGCGCGGTGGACCGCAAGTGACGAAACGACTCGTCAGGTGGTGCGTGGCCGTGCTGGTGGTAGCGGCGCCGAGTGTCATCGAGGCTCAGGGAGATCTCACAGTCCTTCCGGCTCAGGGAAGCCTCTACGTGCTCGTTGGTCCCGGCGGCAACTCGGCGGTGCAAGTCGGGGCCGAGGGTCCGCTGATGGTCGATACGCAGCCCGCGGCCATGAGCGCGCGGGTGCTCGAAGCCGTACGCGGCCTGAGCCCTCGTCCGATTCGGCACGTCGTGCTCACCAGCGGCGGCGACCAGCAGGCCGGCGGCGCGGCGACCATATCCAAGGCGGGTCGTTACGTCCGCGTCATCGACTCGATCGACCCGCGTGGTCTCGACGTGCGCGCGTCGATCATCGCGCACCTCAACGTGCTGAACCGGATGAGCGCCGGCTCAGTTCCCTCGGACTCCTGGCCGACCGATACGTACTTCACGCCGGAGTGGTCGATCTTCTCGAACGGTGAGGCAGTGCAGCTGTTTCACCTGGCCGCGGCCACCAGCGACGGCGACACGATCGTCTTCTTTCGCCGCTCCGACGTCGTCTGCACCGGAGCGATCTTCGATCCGACGGGATATCCGCGCTTCGATCCCGAGCGCGGCGGCACCATTGCCGGGATCATCGAGGGGCTGAATCGCGTGCTGGATCTCACCGTGCCGGGAGAGAACCAGGAGGGCGGCACGGTCGTGATCCCGGGACGCGGGAGGCTGAGCGACGAGACCGACGTGGCCAACTACCGCGACATGGTGACGATCATCCGCGATCGCATCCGCGCGATGGTCGGGAAGGGACTGTCGCTGGAGCAGGTCAAGCGCGCCAGACCGACGATGGACTACGACGGGTTGTTCGAAAGCCGGAGCGACTGGACGAGCGACATGTTCATCGACGCCATCTACCGCGATCTCCGCCGGTCGAAGCCATGACGCTGCGGCGCGGTCGGGCATGTTCCGCGGCGGTGGCTGTGCTGATGATCGCGACAGCGATGTCCGAGTCCGCCATGGGACAAGGTCGCGGCGGGGGGAGTGGCAACGCGCGCGAGGGCGCGTTGATCGACCTCACCGGGCAGTGGGTGTCGGTCATCACCGAGGACTGGCGGTGGCGAATGGTCACGCCGCCGAAGGGCGACACCGCGAGCGTGCCGTTGAACCCCGTCGGACGGAAGGTTGCGGAAGCCTGGGACCTGAACGCCGATCGCGCCGGCGGCCGGTTATGCAAGGCGTTCGGGCCGCCAGGATTGATTCGCCAGCCCGGTCGGCTGCGCATCCGGTGGGAGAACGATTCCACGCTCGTCATGGAGTCCGACGCGGGAACCCAGACTCGCCGCTTCCACTTCGGACAAACGAGCCCAATCGGCGCGCGAACCCTGCAAGGGCATTCCGAGGCGCGGTGGTTCCGGCAGCCGCAGAATCGCGGAATCTTCGGCCGCGGCGGCGTGGCGCGTGGCGGCGCGCTCGAAGTCGTGACGACGAACCTCACCGCCGGCTACCTGCGTCCGAACGGCGTTCCCTACAGCGAGCGTGCGGTCGTGAAGGAATTCTTCGACAGCTTTACCCTGCCGGAGGACGGGACGTGGCTGATCGTCACCACGGTGGTTCAGGACCCTGACTACCTGACGCAGGAGTTCGTGATCAGCTCGCAGTTCAGGAAGGAGACGGACCCGTCGAAATGGAATCCGCGTCCATGCGACATTCCGGCACCGGTCGCTCCGGCGCGCGCGGCGGCACGATGAGCGCCGGCTGGCGCTCCCGAGCCGGTGCGGTGCTGCTGCTGGCAGCCGCGGTCTGCGCTCCTGCGACGATCGATGCGCAGTGGGTGAAGCATCGCACGCCGGGCATACCGCGCACAGCCGCTGGAACGCCGAATCTTGCCGCGCCCGCACCGAGGACCGCCGACGGCAAACCCGACTTCTCCGGCATGTGGATCACGGCGCCGGCCAACGCGCTGCCGTGCGGACGGGGGCTGGTTGAGTGCGGAATCGAGCTGCCGATGTCGCGCGAGGGCGGCTACATGGGCGCCAGCCTTCCCGGCGGCCTGCCGTACCAGCCCTGGGCGGAGGAGCTCGTCAAGAAGAACATGGCGACGAGCTCCAAGGACGACCCGCACGGGCTGTGCCTGCCGGATACGTTCCTGCGCGCGTATGGCCTGCCGCATATCGTCAAATTCGTCCAGACGCCGCAGCTCCTCATCGCGCTCGAGGAGTACAACGTCGACTACCGCCAGATCTTCCTCGATGGTCGTGCGCTGCCGGAGGATCCCACCCACTCGTGGAAGGGGTACTCAGTTGGTCGCTGGGAGGGCGACACGCTCGTCGTGGACTCCATCGGGTTTCGCGACGACCTGTGGCTCGACTTCCGCGGCAGTCCGTTGACGAGTGCCGGTAAGGTCCGCGAGCGGATCACTCGTCCGGACTTTGGTCATCTCAATATCGACGTGACCGTGGACGACCCGAAGGCGTACACGCGGCCGTGGACCGTCCGCCTCCAGCAGCAGATCATCGTGGACACGGAGACCATCGATGAGGTCTGTCTCGAGAACGAGAAGTTCATGCGGCGCCTGCGCGGGACGCCGTAGGATCAGGAGGCCGATCCGCCGGGACGTTCCTCATGACGTCCCTTTTGACCTGACCAACATTCTTCGCTCGATATATATATGGGTCCTTGCAGCCGAAGCGATATGGTGCGCGCCGGTCACTTCGCCTTCCGCACCATCGACACGTCCATCACGTAGTTCGAGAGCTGACCCGGATCCACGAGCACGGTGATGGAACGATGCTTCACCTGCTCGGTCGGGTCGTCCCACAGGTCCTGACTGCGGAAGGTTGCGATCTCTCCCGAGATCGGATTCCGCCACTTCGTCACGATGCGGTACGGATGGCGGCCGTTGTAGGTGAACTTGACGTTCTGCTCGACGCTGTCGAAGACGGTCATGATCGGGTGGCCCGATCGGATCAGGGCGAGCTGACGCCGATGCCGACGCACGGCCGTCGCGATCAGGCCCGCCGAGACCGCAAGGCCGGCGACGCCAAGCGCCGAGAAGATGGTTGCGAACCCCCACAGCGAAAACCACGACGAGATTCGCGCGTCGGACGGGTCGGCCGCGTCGTACAGCACGCGGACGATCTCTCCCACGCCGTACGACGGTGGATCACTGCCCGCGCTCGAGCGAAAGGTGACCGGCGCTCCGGCGGGTGGCTCGAACCTGACGATCGCACGATACGTGCCGCCGTCGGGCACGTTCTCGATCACGCGTCCGTCGGCCACTGCCGCATGCGCGATGAACCGGCGAGTCTCCACGAAGGACCACCCGCCGATGCCGGTGAACACGACGCCGATCGCGGCGAAGAGACCAACGAGGAGGCCTTTCCTGCGATCGAACACGTTGCCGGGCCGGAAGTCCGGTGGAATCGGAGGGTCCGCCATCCCCGGCCGCGGAGAGTAGAACACGGCGCGCAGCTCGTCGGCCAGCTTGTCCACGTCGTGCTGCCAGCTGGCATTGCGGAGGTGCATCGCATTGCGAACAGCGAGCGGCTGCAGATCCTCCGGCAGATCGCTCGCCGAGGGCATCGGTGCGTCCTCGACCAGCACCGGAATCACGGCGACGTTGCGGCGCAAGGCCGCAGCAATCTCCATGCGCACGACATCGCGAGGCACGTCGAGGCGGCGGCGTCCCTGCGCATCGGCCGCGGCCAGCCACTGGCGGCCGATCACGGCAATCAGCACGTCGCACCGGCCAAGCGCCTGCTCGAGGGTGGTGACGAAGTCCGCGCCGCCCCGGATGTCGTCGAGATCGAGGAAGACGTTCTCCGCGCCGAAACGGTGGCCGAGCTCGCGCGCGAGCGCCCCTGCATGACCTCCACTGTCGTCCCTGCGATAGCTGATAAAGATCGCCGGCATGGCCCAGTGGCTATGCTGCCACAGCCCGGCCTTTCTAGGCATGTCCGCGGCATGAGTTCCGTTGATTGACGGAGTCCCATCGCCGGTGCCACACTGCGGCGCCGCAAGCCTGGTGTGCCATCGCACGTCTTCGTAGAGCGGGGGCTTCGGCAAGGTCTCGGTGAGCGGGGGCTTCGGCAAGGTCTCGGTAGAGCGGGGGCTTCGGCAAGGCCTCGGTAGAGCGGGGGCTTCGGCAAGGCCTCGGTAGAGCGGGGGCTTCAGCCCCCGCGACTCATGGGAGCAGGTGACGTATGAGGAAAGTGAGTTCTTGTGCATCGGCACTGGCGATCCTTTGTCTCTGGCCCGCCGCACACGCCCACGCGGCCTCCTGCGAGGAGATGACCTCGCTGAATCTCCCCAATGTGAAAGTGACGATGGCGCAGCAGGTCGCCGCGGGTGCGTTCACGCCTGGAGGCGGTGGACCCGGTGGACGCGGCTTCGCCACGCTGCCCGCCTTCTGCCGCGTCGCCGCGACGCTCACGCCGTCGAGCGACTCGGACATCAAGATCGAAGTCTGGCTGCCCGTATCCGGATGGAACGGAAAGTTCCAGGCCGTGGGGAACGGCGCCTGGCAGGGATCGATTGGCTATGCGGCGATGGCCGAGGCGCTACGCCGCGGCTATGCGACGACGTCGACCGACACGGGGCACGTGGGAGGAAGCGCCAGCTTTGGGCTCGGCCACCCCGAGAAGGTGATCGATTTCGCCTACAGATCCGAACACGAGATGACCGTCACGGCAAAGGCGATCGTCAACAGGTTCTACGGCAGCGCCCCCAAGTACTCGTACTGGGTTGGCTGCTCCGCCGGCGGACGGCAGGCGATGAAGGAAGCACAGATGTTTCCGGCTGACTTCGACGGCATCATCGCGGGATCGCCGGGCCTGGACTGGTCGGGCCGCACGGCGCAGGCCGTTCGCATCGCGCAGGCGATGCAAAGAGAAGAGTCCCGGATTCCCGCCGCCAAGGCGCAGGTCCTGCACAGCGCGGTCGTCGCGGCGTGCGACGGCCTGGACGGCGTCAAGGACGGGCTGATTGAAAAGCCGACCGCGTGCCGATTCGATCCAGGCGTGCTGGCGTGCAAAGGCGGGGACGAGCCGGGATGCCTGACGCTCGCGCAAGTCGAGAGCGCGAAGTTGATTTACTCCCCGATCGTGGATGCGAAGAACAAGCGCGAGATCCCGGGTCTGGCGCCGGGCAGCGAGCTCGGGTGGACAGACCAGGGATGGACCGCAGGGGCGCGCGCGACCGGGCTCGATCACTTCCGGTTCCTGATCTTCCAGGATCCTCTATGGGACATCGCGAAGTTCAACCTGGCGGCCGACGTGGCGCGACTGACCGAGGGCCCCAGCGGCGCCATCGACGCGCGCGATCCGAACCTGAAACCGTTCTTCGACCGCGGCGGCAAACTGCTTCAGTACCACGGCTGGAGCGACCCGCAGATTACTCCGCTCGCCAGCACCCAGTACTTCGACCGTGTGGCCGCCGCGCTTGGCGGCGCGTCCAAAGTGCATAGCTCCTACCGGCTGTTCGTGGCGCCTGGCATGGGGCACTGCGGCGGCGGCGAAGGGCCGAACGACTTCGACGAGCTGGCGGCGCTCGAGCAGTGGGTCGAGAACGGGAAGCCACCCGACACGATCGTCGCCTCGCATGCCAGAGACGGAAAGGTCGATCGCACTCGTCCGCTGTGTCCCTATCCACAGGTGGCGGTCTACAAGGGACGCGGAAGCATCGACGAAGCTGCGAACTTCGCGTGTAAGTAGCGCACAGCTCCATTGGCTGTCCGGACGTCGTCGAATCCGGCTCCGCCATGGACTGCGGATCCATACATGCCGCGCCTGCGCGAGTACCTGCCGAGGGGCGGTTTCCCCTGGGTGGACGACTTCTGGGGCACGCCAGCCTGGGATCAGTGGGCCGGCCTGATCACGCGTGTGTGCTGCCGGAGTTCCCCATTGAAAGACAATGGCCGCAACGGCCCACCACCACAAGATGCTCACACTGCGCTCCATTCTCTGCGCTGTTGATTTCTCCGACCAGTCCCGGGACGCTCTTCGCTGGGCCGTTGCGATTGCGACGCAGCATCGCAGTCGTGTGACCGTTTTCACAGCCGTCGATCCGCTGCTCGCGGAG
>DASTDQ010000653.1:0-6709 GCA_035710305.1 Vicinamibacterales bacterium
GCCTCGTGCCCGCCAACGAGCAGGGGGTGAGGCTCGCGCAGGCCGGGCCGGGCGGGGCCGAGCCGATCTCGGTCGCGGCGCAGTTCGAGCTGGCGGAAGCAGATTACTCCAGCGCGATCGCGCGCCTGGAGACGATCACGAAGGCCGAGCAAGCCGCGCTCGACACGGACACGGCCGGCGTATTCCGCGCCCAGCTCACGGTCATCGACGGAGCCGTCGGCGAGAGCAAGGCAGCGCTCGCGACGGCGCCCGGCGATCAGGTCGCGCAGCAGAGCCTGTTCGAGGCGCTGCGCAGCAAGCTCGAGTTGCTGCAGGACATGCTGGCACTCATCAACGAGATGCGGAAAGGCGACCCGGAAGGCGCCGCGCGCATCGTTTCGGGGTTGAACTAATGAGACTGATTCAGTCAAGCGCGCTCGTCGCCCTCGTCGTCGCGGTACTGCCGCCTCCAGCGGCCGCCCAGGCGCCCTCGTGGGTCGAGGAGCTGGCGAAAGAGATCGCGGAGAACGTCGAACGGCACGCCGAACAGATCGCCCGCTTCGTCGAGCAGCGTGTCGAAGCACAGGGCCGCCGCGGGGGACGCGGAGGAACTGAGTACACCGAATCGTTCTCGCGGACCGTTCGGCTCGGCCGCACCGGCATGTTCAGCCTGCAGAACGTCAGCGGCGACATCGTGATCACTGGCGGCGGCGGCGACGACGTGCGCGTGGATGCCACCAAGCGCGTACGACACCCCAACGAGGCCGAGGCAAAATCGATTCTGTCGGCGGTGCAGATTCGCGTCGACGAGGGCAGCGGCCGCGTCGATGTCCGGACCGATTACCCCAGCCGCCGCAATTGGTCCGGCAGCGTCGATTTTCAGGTGACCGTCCCGCGGGACGCGAGCGTGAACGTCCGCAGCGTATCCGGGGACGTTCGCGTCACGAACGCCAACGGCGAGCTTCGCGCAGAAACCGTGAGCGGCGACGTCATCATCTCGTCGGCGCGCCGCGTCGGCCTGGTCAAGAGCGTGTCCGGAGATCTCCAGATCTCTGACGCCGAAGCCGGAGAGCTCCGATTCGAAAGCGTCAGCGGCGACGTCGTGGTCAACAAGCTGAAGGCGAACGGGCTCGACGTGAACGCCGTGAGCGGAGACGTGCGTATCAGCGACGTGGAAACCGGGCGCGCCACGTTGCGGGCGGTCACCGGGGACGTCGAGTTCGCCGGCCGCCTCGCGCGCAACGGCCGATATCAGCTGCAGTCGCATTCAGGCGACGTGCGGATGACTCCGGTCGACGTGCGCGGCTTCGCGCTCGAAGCGACGACGTTCAGCGGAGAAATCCGCTCCGACTTCGCGGTGACCGTGCAGGGCACGCAGGGCGACCCCCAGTCGAATCGGCGCGTCGGGCGCTCGATTCGCGGGTCGTTCGGCGACGGGGGCACGACGCTCATGTTGCAGTCCTTCAGCGGCGACATCATTCTCATTCGCCGGTAGCCGGGGAATTCGTCGTCGTTTTTCCGGTCGCGCCATCGGTGCCGCCCGGCGCACGATCGGTGCATGATCACGAGCATGCCAACGGCGTCCCGCGTCTCTCCTCCACCGGTTCCGCTTCCGCGCCGCCAGGAAATGGAGCGTGCCTACCGGGGGTCTGACGCCTCCTACGACGGCGTCTTCTACCTTGGCGTGCGCACGACCGGCATCTTCTGCCGGCCGTCCTGCCCCGCGCGCAAGCCAAAGCCGGAGAACGTCGAGTTCTTCGCGCTCCCCAAGGACGCCCTGTTCGCCGGGTACCGGCCCTGCCTGCGCTGCCGGCCGCTCGACGGCGACCAGGCCCCGCCCTGGGTGTCTCGCCTGCTGGAGCGCGTCGACAAACGCCCGACCGCGCGGATTCGGGAGCGCGACCTGCGCGTCATGGGCGTCGAGCCCGCGCGCGTCCGCCGCTACTTCTCGACACGGTACGGTCTGACCTTTCAGGCGTATTGCCGGGCGCGGCGGCTCGCGCTTGCCTTCGAGCGCATCCGCAACGGAGGCTCGCTCGACGATGCGGTGTTCGACACGGGGTACGAGTCGCACAGCGGCTTTCGCGACGCGTTTCGAAAGGCGTTCGGGCATCCCCCGGGTCGATCCGGCGACGCCGGCTGCATCCGTCTTACGTGGCTGGATACGCCGCTCGGTCCGATGATCGGCGGCGCGACCGACGCCGGCGTGTGCCTGCTCGAGTTCGCCGATCGCCGAATGATCGAGAACCAGCTCGCGACGCTGCGGCGGCGTTTCCGCGCCGGCCTCGCGCCGGCGAGACACCCGCACCTGGCCGCCCTCGAGCGCGAGCTCGGCGAGTATTTCGCCGGCACGCGCCGCGCCTTCAGCGTCCCGATCGACACGCGAGGCACGCCGTTTCAAACGCGCGTGTGGCGAGCGCTCAACGGCATTCCGTACGGCGAGACCCGATCCTATCGCGACATCGCGCGGCAGATCGGCCGCCCGGCCGCGGTCCGCGCCGTCGGCCACGCCAACGGCATGAATCCGGTCGCCATCGTCGTCCCGTGCCACCGCGTCGTGAACACCAGCGGCGCGCTTGGCGGCTACGGCGGTGGACTCTGGCGCAAGCGGCGGCTGCTGCACCTCGAAGCAGCGCCGCCGAGCCCAGAGGTCACCTGAATCGGGCACCAGAGCCGTCGTTCACCCTTCTCTGTTCTCGCTTCTCGGGTTCGTGTTCAATTTCGGAGTTCGTATTCGAGTTCGGGGGTTCCGAGTTCCGAACCTCGAACGCGGAACAGTGAACTCAGAACACGAACCTGAAACTGCCCGCCTTCGCGCGAAGCGCTTCGGCGAGGTCTCGCCGTAGCCTTGGCGGAGGCGGAAACACGAACCGAGAAGAATGAAGCGAGAAGCGTGAACACACGATCTCTTGGTCCGCTCGCGCGACTCGACGTCAGCGCTTCTTCGCTTCCTTCGAATAGTCGAGGAAGCCGAGCTCCTTGCAGGGATCGGGCTTGTACGGCAGGTCCGCCACCTGAATGACGTCCGAGCCTGAGAACTGCCCCTTGAAGTACACCGGGTCTTCGGCGGTGTAGCTGCGCGTCAGCGTCATCTTGTCGGGATCGAGCGAGAACCGTTCGACCACGTGCAGCTTGTCGCTGTTCAGCACGGGCGGCGACAGCACGCCCGGCTCGAAGCCGATGGTGTCGACGACGAGCACGTCGTTCTCCCACCGCCCGATCGAATGGCCGGCGCGGGTCGGCTTGATGCTGGTGGGATGCGTCTTCATGTTCATGTGAATCGTCCGCGTGAGCCCGAGCTGCCCGTACTGGAGGACGATGTCGTTCCGGTTCTGGGTGATGCGATTGACGGGGCCGTCGAACGTCCAGTCGAAGATGATGCTGGTCGTCTCGCAGCGCATGCGCGGATTCTCCTTCGAGAACAGCGTCGCGAACTGCGCGGCGCCTTTCTCGCCCGCCTCGGTCAGCTCCGCGCCTTGAACGACGCGCGGGCCGCCCCTGCCGCCTCCCCGTGGACCGCCGATGCGGCCCTCGCCCGGCTTGTACTGGCTCACCGTGCTCAACGGGACGAGCGCCCCGCGCCTGCCGCGCGGATCGGTCATCACGAGCTGCTCCGGCGCCCAGTCGCCGGAAATGTTGGGCTCGCCGCCTGGACGCCTGGCTGCCCTCTTCGCCGCCGGCGGCGCGGCCGCCGGGCCCTTCGTGAGCTGACCGTAGCGATCCACGCGCTTGCCGTCTTCGAAGACGATCGTGTTCAGGTAGCAGGAATTTGGATCGTTGCGGTCCGGCGACCCCTCGAAGGTGAGCCGCTCGCCTTTCTTGAACATCTCCGGACTCCAGCCCGAGCGGCGGAGGACCGTGGCCGAGCGCATTTCACATCGGTAGCGTGAGACCTTTCCGTCCGGTCCGGCAACGTCGAAATAGATCCATGAATGCGGGTTCACGAGGTCGAGGCCTGTGAACGTGCCCGTGAGACGGATTTCCTTGCTGCCATCGAAGGTGCCCCCTCCGTGGTGCGCGGCCGCGACGTGGGCAAGGGACAGACACGCGACACAGACGACGGCGATTCGAGTCATGCACGCCTCCGGCAGCACGTTTATACAACAGGGCGGATAGGGTGAGTAGGGAAGCGTCGTCCTTTGTCCATGGTCCTTGGTGCTTTGTCCGTCCGTGGTGCTTGGTCCGTCCGTGGTCCCTCGTTCTTGGTCCAGTGCGGACCAGAGGACCTTGGACCGCAGGACGGACAAGAGGACCAAGGACGAAGGACCAGGGACTCGCGCGCTTTATCGATCTGAAGAGCGCGTCAGCGCGCGAGCGCGGCGTCGAGATCGGCGTATCCGAAGCCGAAGCCGCGGAGCACGTCGTCTGCGCGATCGGCGCCGGCGAGCGCGTTGAGGAGCTGCGTCCAGGTGAAGCCGGATCGCTGGAGGATCAGGCTGACAGCCACGAGGCTTTCGTCATACGCCGGCTGCACGGCTGCGGGGCTCAATCGCATGAAGCTGCCTTCGAGCCGCTCGAGCGGCAGCCGCTGCCCGTGCGCCCTCAACCGGCGCCGCGCGGCCTCGGGGTCCGCCCCTTCGAAGTGCTGCGCGAGCCCCTCGTGCAGCCAGGTCGGTACGCCCCGCGGCGCGATCGACACGATCATCGCGTGTGTCAGCTCGTGCGCGAGCACGCGCTCGAAGAGCTCGGGCTTCTGCGCCGCGCCCGCCGCCGGGACGCGAATCCGTCCGTCGTAGATGCCACCCGACCACTCGGGGGCGCGCGTGATGTCGCGAAACTGCCTGGCGGTGTAGAGCGTCACGCCGACCACGTCGGACGGATAGGCGCCGAGCACGCCGCCGATTCGCCAGAAGGCGTCGGTGAGCATCGCCGTGGCTCGAGTCGCCAACTGCTGCTCGACGTGCCCTTCGAACATGACCCGGAAGCGATCCTGGCGGCGTTCCACGAAGCTGCTGTGGACGTCGGCCTCCTGCCGCCACTGCTGCAGCCTCGACGAGAGGTCCCGGTTGCCCGGCGAGAGCGCCAGCGCCGATTCGTAGGTCTTGATCGCGAGGGTCAGGTCTCCGTCGCGGTACGCGAACTCCCCGAGCAGCAGCGACGCGGGGGTGAAGCGGGGATTCTGTTCCAGCGCCCGCCGCACGTGGCGCCGCGCGTCGCTGGCGCGCCCCTGCAGGTGCGCGGCGACGCCCGCGCCGTAGAGCAGCACGGGCTCGTCCGGCCGCAGCGCGAGGGCCTCGGCAAAGAGCTTCGACGCCCGCGCCCCGTCGCCCTGGTCGAGCATCTGCCAGCCGGCCTCGTTCAACTCGGCAACGGTCGTTTGCGCGTGAAGGGGCGTGCAGCTGAGGACCCACAGCAACACGGCGGCAACGGTCGATCGCGCAGGCACGCACGGAGCACCTGCCAACTCCAGACCAGCGCCGGACCGTGCAGTCGCGCCGCCAGCTACGGAAGGACTCGACGGCGGATTACAGTTTGGATCGCGCTATTTCGTTTTCGCTCCCTCGCTCTAGCCGACTGTCATCAGGTCGAACTGCTCGTGGTGGAGCTGCGCGTCCGGCCTGAGGGCGATGTCCCGGTTCAGCGCCTGCTTCAGGTCCTTGAAGACGGCGCGCTCCTCGTCGCGAAGGGCGCGCGCGATATCGGGGTTCACGCGCAGCACGAGCGTCTGCCCGTTGAGGTCCGCGCTGATCTTCTTCACCTCCGACAGAATCTCGTAGCAGATGGTGGACGCCGACTTGATCACCGCGCTACCGGCGCAGTAGGGGCACGGTTCGGTCAGCACGCGCTCCAGGCTCTGCTTGACGCGCTTCCTGGTGATGATCACGAGCCCGAAGTCGGATACCTGCAGCGCCTTGGACGGCGACCGATCCTTCCGCAGCTCCTGCTCCACGGCCTGGAAGACCTTCTGCCGGTTCTTCTTCTCTTCCATGTCGATGAAGTCGAGCACGATGATGCCGCCGAGATCGCGCAGGCGAATCTGGCGCACGATTTCCTTCACGGCCTCGAGATTGGTCTTGAGGATCGTGTCCTCCAGGCGCCCGGCGGTCTTCTTGCCGACGTAGCGGCCGGTGTTCACGTCGATGGCGACGAGCGCCTCCGTCTGGTTGATCACGATCGAGCCGCCGGACTTGAGCCAGACCTTGCTCCGCAGCGCGCGGTCGATCTCGGACTGCACGCCGTACTCCTCGAAGATGGGGTACTCGCGCTCGTACCGCTTCACCTTCGGGCCGAGCGACGGCATCATGCGCTCGACGAGCTCGAGCACCCTGCGGTACTCGGTCTCGTTGTCGATGCGAATCGCCGAGTAGTCGTCGGTCAGCAGGTCGCGGAGGAGCTTGGCCACGAGGCTCTGCTCCTGGTAGATCACGGCCGGCGCGCGCGACGTCTCGGCCTTCTGCCGTATTTCGGTCCACACGCGATGGAAGAAGGACAGGTCGGAGACGATGTCTTCCTTCGGCCGCCCCGCGGCAGCCGTGCGGATGATCAGCCCGCCGGTGAAGCCGGTCTGCTCGCGGAACTCGCGAACGATGCCCCTCAGCCGCGAGCGCTCTTCGCGTGAGTCGATCTTGCGCGACACGCCGACGTGGTCCACCGTCGGCATGAACACCAGGAAGCGCCCGGGCATCGTCGCGTGGGACGTCAGGCGCGCGCCCTTGGTCCCCAGCGGTTCCTTCGCCACCTGGACGATGATTTCCTGGCCTTCCTTGAGGAGCTCTTCGATCTTGGGCTC
>DASTDQ010000654.1:0-3098 GCA_035710305.1 Vicinamibacterales bacterium
ATCGTGGCGCAGGAGAATGCGCCGAACCTCCAGCGGAAGCAGGCGGCCGCGCAGAAGAGCGAGGACAACCAGGCGTATGCCGACACGACGTTCAAGTCCGACTGGAAGGTGGACCTCGGGAGCGAGCAGGTGTCGGCGCGGTACTACGGGCCCGGGCACACCGGCGGCGACGCCGTCATCGTGTTCGAGCGCGCCAACATCGTCCACATGGGCGATCTGATGTCGCACCTGCGCCACCCGCGCGTCGATCGGCCGGCGGGTGCGTCGATCCGGAACTGGCTCGTGACCCTGGAGAAAGTCGTCAAGGATCACAGCGCCGACAGCGTCTACATTTTCGGCCATTCGAGGGTGGGGGCGCCGGTGACCGGATCGTCGAAGGATCTGCTCGCGCTGCGCGACTATTTCTCGGCGATGCTCGACTACGTCAGGAAGGGAGTTGCCGCGGGCCGGTCGGCCGAGGAGATCGTCAAGGGCGGGCTGCCGGCGTTTTCCGGGCACGAAGGCGCGCCTGCGCTGCAGGTCGCCTACGACGAGCTCACGGCGAAGGCCTGAGCATCTTTTCGATCACGCCGCGGCTGGCGGCCAGCAGTTCCCCGATCTTCGAGGGGTCCTTTCCGCCTGCCTCGGCGAAGTCTGGACGTCCGCCGCCACCGCCGCCGACGATCGGCGCGAGCTGCTTGACGACCTGGCCGGCGGGCACCTTCTTGGTGAGATCCGGCGTCACGCCGACGACGATGGCGACCTTGCCGTCGGAAGGGGAGGCGAGCACGACGACGCCGCTCTTAATCGAGTCCCGGTGGCGGTCGACGAGGGAACGAAGGCCGCTTGTGTCGAGCCCGCTTACTTCGCGCGCGATCAGCTTGATCCCGGCAACCTCGATCACTTCGTCCTGCGCGCCGCCTCCTGAAGAGGTTGTGAGCGCGGCCTTCATCTTCGCCTCTTGAAGGTCGCGAACGAGCCGCTTGTTGTCGTCCTGAAGCGCGGCCACCCGCGCGCTCAGCTCTCCCGCTCGGGCGTTGAGCGCGGCGGAGAGCGCGTCGAGCTCGTCGCGCTGACGCTGAAACGCCGCCACCGAGTCGAGCCCGGTTATCGCCTCGATCCGGCGCACGCCGGCTGCGACGCCGCTCTCCGCGACGATGGCAAAGAGCCCGATGTCACCGGTGGCACGCACGTGCGTGCCACCGCACAGTTCCAGGCTGAATCCCGGAATCGAGACGACCCGTACCTGATCGCCGTACTTCTCGCCGAACAGCGCCATTGCGCCCGCTGCGATGGCTGCCTGGGTATCCTTGACCTCGGTCTGAACCGGCGTGTTCCGCAGCACGTGTTCGTTGACGAGACGCTCGATCTCGAGACGCTGCTCGTCGGTCAGGGCGCTGACGTGCACGAAGTCGAACCGCAGGCGATCGGGCGCCACGAGCGAGCCGGCCTGCTTGACATGGGTGCCGAGGACTTGCCGCAGGGCCGCATGCAGCAGGTGAGTCGCGGTGTGGTTCCGGCGTGTGGCGTCGCGCACGCTGGCTGTGACGTCCGCTGACACCAGCTCGCGGGTCGCCAGCTCGCCGCTCGTGATTCTGACGCGGTGAAGGCGCGGCCACGAGCCGGCCCTGACCACGCCCGTGACCTCCGCCTCGCCTCGCGGACCGGCGATCGTCCCCACGTCGGATACCTGGCCGCCCGCCTCGACGTAGAACGGCGTCTCCGCGAGCGCGACGTAACCGTCCTTCCCGGACGGCAGCGAGGTCACTTCGTTTCGATCGGCATCGAAGAGGGCGAGAATCGGTGTTCTGGAAGACGTCGTCTCGTAGCCCCGGAATCCACGGTCGCCGGCCGACACGAGGGCCTGACGGGTCGCGTCGCTCGCAGTCCACGCGACCTCCGTCACTCCCTGGCCTTTGAACGCGCTCCCGGCGCGCGCCTTTTCGCGCTGCGCCCCCATTGCGCGCTCGAATCCGGGCTCGTCGAATCGCAGCTTCCGGTCTTCGATCATGTCCTCGATGAAGTCACGCGGCAGCCCGTAGGTGTCGTACAGCTTGAACGCGGCGTCGCCGGCGACGATGCCGTTGCCCGCCGCGGCCTGCGTGAGCACCTCTTCGAGGCGAGGCAGCCCGCCCGCGAGAACCGCATCGAAGCGCTCCTCCTCGTTGCGGACCACCTGCACGACGAGGTCGCGCCCGGACCTCAACTCCGGGTAGGCATCGCCGAACCCTTCGACGATGGTGTCCACTAACGTGTGGAGAAACGGCTGGTCGATGCCGAGCCGCTTCCCGTGGCGCATGGCGCGCCGCATGACCTTCCGCAGGACGTACCCGCGCCACTCGTTGGAGGGAGCGACGCCGTCGGCGATGAGGAACGTCATCGCGCGCATGTGATCCGCCACCACGCGCATCGAGACGTCGGCCGCCCCCCCCGTGCCGCCGTGATGGACGCCGGCGCGGCTGCCGATCGCGGCAAGCAGGGGCGTGAAAAGGTCGGTGTCGTAGTTCGAGAGGCGGCCCTGGAGAACGGCCGTCACCCGTTCGAGTCCCATCCCGGTATCGATGGACGGCGCCGGCAGAGGGTGGAGCGTGCCGTCGGCCTGGCGATCGAACTCCATGAAGACGTTGTTCCAGATCTCGACGTAGCGGTCGCAGCTGCACTCGAGGCCGCGGCATGTTCCACCCGCTGCCTCCTCGGTGCAGGGAACTGAATCGCCACGGAAGAAGTAGATCTCCGAACATCGGCCGCAGGGGCCGGTGTCGCCCATCTCCCAGAAGTTGTCCGCCGCACCCAGCTCGCCGATGCGATCGGCCGGCAGAAGCGATCGCCAGATGCCGAACGCCTCGTCGTCTCGTGGCACGTTCGAATCGCCGCGGAACACTGTCGCGAACAGCCGGTCCTCGGGGAGCTTCCACTCGCCGGTCAGCAGACCCCAGGCCAACGGGATGGCGTCTCGCTTGAAGTAGTCGCCGAAGGAAAAGTTGCCGAGCATCTCGAAGAACGTGTGATGCCGGAGCGAGGGCCCGACGTTGTCGAGGTCGTTGTGCTTGCCGCTGACGCGCATGCACTTCTGGGAGGTCGCCGCCCGCTTGTAGCTGCGCGTCTCCTTGCCGAGAAGG
>DASTDQ010000655.1:0-2807 GCA_035710305.1 Vicinamibacterales bacterium
CGACTGGGGCGTGTCCGAAAACAACCGCCGGGCCCGCTTCTATTCGCTGACCAGGGCCGGCCGCAAGCAAGTCGAGGCAGAAGTCGCGAAGTGGGAACGCCTGTCGGCGGGCGTTGACCTCGTGCTGCAAAGGACATAGCCCTGCGCGCCTGGCACATCCTCCGCAGCCGGCTCCGCTCGCTCCTGTTCCGCGGCAGCCGCGAGTCCGAATTGAGCGAAGAGCTGCAGCTCCATCTCGAGCGAGAGACCGAACGTCTGCAGGCGAGCGGGCTGTCGCGGGAGGACGCGCGCCTTCAGGCGCGTCGCCTGTTTGGCGGCGTCGAGCAAATCAAGGAAGCCAGCCGCGACGCGCGCGGGATGGCCGCCCTGGACACGCTGGTGCGCGACACACGCTACGGCCTCCGCCGGCTGGTGCGCGACTGGCGTTTCACCACGGCGGCGGTGCTGATCCTCGGCCTCGCTATCGGCGCCAACACGGCCATCTTCAGCGTCGTGAACGCGGTCCTCTTCCGGAAACAGGCGTTCGCCAACTCCGACCGCCTCGTCAACATCTATCAGAACGACCGCGCGGGCCAGCCGCTCGTCGTCGTCTCGTACGACGCCTACAAACGGATAGCAGAGTACCGAGACGTGTTCTCGACGACGATGGCTGGCAGCATCCCGAACCCCGGCCGCTACCTTCACGACGGCGCCGTCCGCGACGCAGTCGTCGAGTTCGCGACGGCGACCTACCTCGACGTCCTGGGACGCCGGCCGTCGCTCGGCCGCTGGTTCGACGAGTCCGAGGAGCGGGCAGGGGCGCCGCTCGTGGCCGTTGTCGGGTATCAGGCGTGGACCACAGTCTTCCGCTCGGACCCATCCCTCATCGGGCGCGTCGTCAGAATCGAAGGCGCGCCGGTGACCATCATCGGCATCGGTCCGGCCAATTTCCGCGGCAACCTGGACATCGGTCTCGGCACGGATTTCTGGCTGCCGATCACCGCCCTCCCTTCGATCTTCTCGAATATGGCTCCGCGCGACGCCCCCACGATTCTCATGCCCTTGTTCGTGAAAGCCCGGCTGCGCGATGGCGTCAGCGTGCTGCAAGCCAAAGCAGCGATGGACGTCCTCGGACGACAGTTCGAAGCCGAGTACCCCGAGGCGTTTCGTGTTGAGGGCGAGTTCGCCCTGGGCCCAGGCATGACGGTCGTGCCGTCGTCGGACGTGCGAATCCACCCACGGGCCGACAAGCCGTTCATGGCGATCGCCACGGTGGTAATCGTCGTCGTCGGACTCATCCTGGCGATTGCGTGCAGCAACCTGGCGACGCTGCTGCTGGTGCGAGGCGCCTCGCGTTCGAAGGAGGTCTCGGTGCGGCTGGCGATCGGCTCTACGCGGCGTCAGCTCGTCCGGCACCTGATGACCGAGAGCCTTCTGCTCTCACTGGCGGGCGGCATCGCCGGCTGCGTACTGGCGTGGTGGGGAATGCGTGTGCTCCAAGGGATCGACCTTCCGTTCAGAGTGGACTTCAGCCTGGATTACCGCGTGCTCGCCTTTGCGATCGCGTTGTCGCTGGTCACGGGCGTGGTATTTGGTCTGGCGCCGGCGATCAAGGCGACGAGGGTCGATCTCCTGCAGACGCTCCGGGACGAGGGGCTGCAGCCGATCGATCACCGCCGGCTCACGCTCAAGAACGCGCTCATCGTCGTGCAGGTGGCGGTCTCCGTGGTGCTGCTCGGCGGCACGAGCATCTTCATGCAGGCGGTGTCAGCGACGAGAGCGCTGCGCGTCGGCTATGCCGTGGACGGCGTGGCGATGCTCGAAACCGATGCACGGTTTGCCGGCTACTCGGAGAGCGCGGCGAAAACGATGTACGACGATCTGCTGCGCCGGGTTCAGGCGATTCCCGGTGTCGAAGCGGCCACGCTGCTGCGCGGCCTGCCGATGGCATCGACCGGCGTGTCGATCGTCGCTGACGGCGCTACGGTGCAACGGGGTTCGGAGGTGGAAGTCGCCATGCTCGAGGCTGGGCCCGGCTTCTTCGAGACGCTCCGCATCCCGCTGCTCTACGGCCGCACGTTCGACGCCCGCGACCGCGCCGACACCCCTCGCGTCGCCGTGATCACAGACGCGATGGCACGGAGATATTTCGGTACCGTAGACGCGTCCGGCCGGCGATTCCGGTTGCAGAACGATCCGAGCTCCTGGACCGAGGTCATCGGCGTCGTGCGCGATACCGGCACCGGAGACGTCGAGGACGACATCCTCGATCCGATCAGGCCGAAGTACTACCGCTCGCACACTCAATCAGGCGCGCAGGCAACGACCATCGTCGCAAGGACATCGCGTGACGCCGAGAGCCTGCTGGCCGCGATGCAGCGCGAGCTGCGCGCGGTGGACATCACACTGCCGGTGATGACGGCGAAGACGATGGCGCAAGCCCGGTCGGAGTCGCAGACAGCTCCGGCGGCGGTGGCGACGTTTCTCGGTGTGCTCGCCGGCCTTGGCCTGGTGCTGGCCAGCATCGGTCTCTATGCCGTCGTCGCGTTTGCGGTGACCAGGCGGTCCCGCGAGATTGGCGTCCGCATGGCGCTCGGCGCCCGCAGTCAGCAGGTCGTCTCGAGCATCGCGCGAGGGGTCGCGGGTCTCGTCGGGGTCGGGACCGGCATCGGGCTCTTCCTCACGGTGCTGCTGATGCTCACATTGCGCGCGAGCTCGGGATCAGCGGACATCGGGATCGGCAACATGACGGTGTATCGCCCGAGCATCGATCCGCTGGCGCTGCTGGCCATCGCCGCGGTGACCGCCCTCGTCGGCGTCGCCGCTGC
>DASTDQ010000656.1:0-8833 GCA_035710305.1 Vicinamibacterales bacterium
TGCTACCGTCTGCCGCGCCCGAGGAGCGCCAGCGACGGATCGTCTCTGAAACGATTCCTCGCGTCGGACCGGAGCGCTTCGGCCCGCGACGAATCGCCAAGAATGGTCCAGAGCCTCGCAGCCACGGCGTACCCTTCCGGCGTCGGCGTCGAGGCCACCATCTCGTTCAGCACGTCTTCGACGGCTCCGTCCCTGTTCGACGCGCGATAGAGCATCGCCAGGCTGGTGTACGCCTGGATGCTGCGCGGGTAGTCGCGGATCTCCTCGCGGAACTGGGCCTCCGCGTCACCGTACCGATCGAGGCGCGCCAGCGATTCCCCCAGGTACAGGTGCAGGTCGGCCAGCGTTCGCTGGCGTTGCTTCAGGAGATCGGAGGCCCGCTGCAGCGTCTCGGCCGCCTCCTCGTACCGTCCCTCGATGTACAGGAGGCGTCCTTGAACGAACTGCGGCACGGGCATCGAGGAATCGGCATCGTGGGCGGCCTCGGCGTGCAAGGCTGCCGACTTCTGATCCCGGTCCGCCATCGCGGCGCGAGCGGCGATTTCGTGAGCAGCAAAGAGCGCGGGAGCGCCCTCTTCTTCCGCCAGCGCGACGGCGACGGCCGCCTCTTCTCGTGCCTCGTTGATCCTGCCCGCCTTCAGCAGTGCGTCCGCCATCGCACGCGCCGCGGTCGAGGAATCCGGGCGAAGCTCGCGTATGGCGCCGAACTCCTGGATGGCTTCCTCGATGCGGCCCGTCCGCGCCAGCATGGTGCCGAGCTGATAGCGAACCGTGACGAGCTCCGGATGCGCGTGCACGATGGCCTGAAGCGCCCGGATGCCGGCCGCGTACTTCTTCTGGCCGATCAGCATGGCGGCGGCGCGATGCTGGTCGGCGAGCGTCACCTGGGTGTGCTGGTCGAGTGCGGCATCGCCCACCGGGACCGGACCATCCGGGCTCAGATAGCCGAGTTGCGCGTAGCGGTCCTCTTCGCTGGCCTGTATCGGAGCGGCCGGAGCGGCGGGTGCCGCGGCGAGTATTCGATCGAGAGACTCGCGCAGCCGCGCCGCCTCCGTGGACTCGCCGACGTTGACCTCTTCGTCGGCGGACATGGCGACGAGATCCTCGCCGATTCCGCGAACGTATCGGAAGCGGCCTCCGGTGAGGGCGTACACGGGCTGTCCGCCAAACCTGAAGTACGCCGCCAGCGACTCCGAATACACCGGCCGCATCTGCACGCTCGCGTCGTCGTCGTCGAGTACGGGGCGAAGCGACCGGCCTGACAGCCCTGCCGGCATCGGTGCGCGCACCAGGTCGAGAATCGTCGGCGCAAGATCCACGCCCTGCACAGGGAAGGGAACGCGCCGGTGACCGCCCCGTCCGTCGGGCTGCTTCACCATCAGGGGCACGCGCAGCGCGCGATCGTCGAGCGACAGCCCCGAACCGACGTCGCCCCTGCTGCCGACGAGCACGATCGTGGCGTCGTCGTACCAGCCTCGCTGCGTCAACTCGGTCGTGAGCCTGCCGACGGTATCGTCGGCATCACGGCCCGCAACCTGGACGAAAAGGAAGAATCGCTGGTTCGACTGCGATGCCATCCACTCTTCCGCGGCGTCGAAGGTCTGTGAGCCCGGACGCTCGAGGGCCGCGGACTCGCCGGTGGATCCAGCGGGAAGCTCTTCGTCGAAGAAGGCGAATCCCCGCGCGATGCCCGACCGCTCGTGCAGCACGAATGACGACACGGCGGCGCCGGTCGCAAAGCCCCGGCTGCGCAGCACCTCGGCGAGCGTGCGCGTGTCTGGGGCGAGCGAGAATCCGGCGTCGTCGCGAACGCCGTGCTCGTACGGCAGCCGTCCCGTCAGGAGCGAGGCGTGCGCGGGCAGGCTGAGCGGCGAGTGCGTGTACGCGCGATCGAAGACGACCGACTCGGACGACAGCGCGTCGATGGCCGGCATGTCGCTTCGCAGAGCGCCGTACACCGGAAGGTCGGTTGCGACCACGCCGTCGATCGAGAGGACCACGATCGGCCCCTGGTGGGGAGGCGACTCGCGGGCATACCACCATCCGACCGCAGCCGCGCCTGCGACGGCGGCGAAGAACATCGCGATGATGATCGATGCCCGCCATCGGCGAGCCTGACCGCGCGCGTGGCTCGCCATCGTCAGCGCGACAGCGCCTGGACTTCAGCGCGTGTGGTTTCCAGTTCGGCCCTGGCGCGGCCGCCGACGGCCTCGTCGTCGAGCAGCTGGCTGTAGGTGGTGATCGCCTTGTCGAGCAGCGCCCGCTTCGTGGCGAGGTCGGGCTCGGCCGACGCCTGCTTCCGGTAGACGCTCGCGATCACGAGGCTCACGGATGTCAGCTTTGGATTGCGCTCGCGAATCTGCTGATAGGCGTTCAGCGCCTGCTCGTACTGGCCGCGATCGCGGAGCCCGTTGGCCGCGGCCACGTCCTGGATCACGGTCTTCTCGAGCGAACCCGGAATCGGACCGGGATCGCGGATCAGCACGAAGCTCATCTGGGGCATGGGGCCGGCGCGGACCGGGGCTTCTGTCTGGATCGTCCCGAATCCCGGCGCCTCGACGACGAACGTCCACGTGCCGACCCGAAGACCGAGCATGACCCAGCGCCCCTTGTCGTCGGTGGTCGAGGTGAACTGCGACGGCGTCATGTCTGGGTTGACCGCGCGAACCGTCGCCCCCTTGAGGGGCTTCCCCGCGGTGTCCTTGACCGTTCCGATGGCGCGCCCCTGGGCGAATGCCGGTACGGCTGAGCCGATCAGCATGATCGCGGCGACGACGATCGACAAGCGGCGCGTCACATGATCCTCCCGGGCCGAGGTGTCTCGGGCCCGTCCCCGTGGAGCGTCTGATCTTATCCCAGAAGGTCCCGTGAGGCTCGGCGTCACTAGTGGAGCGTATCAACGAAATGTAGGGCGGGCCGCCCGTTGGTTGGCCCGCGAAATCGGCGTCGCGGGGCTGTCCCACTCGCTACAAGTTCAGTTGATACGGTCCACTAGAGCTGGTAGAGCATCAGGTAGATCACGACGCCCGTGACCGAGACATAGAGCCAGATCGGGAACGTCCACCGGGCAATCCGGACGTGTCGATCGAACTGCGACCGCAAACCGCGGGTCGCCGTGACGAGCGCAAGGGGCACAACGGCCGCCGCGAGCACGACGTGTGTAATCAGGATCAGGAAATAGATCGGTCGAATGACTCCTTGACCGGGGAACGGCCGGGATCCGGCATTTGCGTGGTAGACGACGTAGCTCACGAGGAAGAGGCTCGACAGAACGAGCGCCGCGATCATGCATCGCTGATGCATCAGGCGGTCGCCGCGCTTGATGAACGCGTACCCCGAGACGAGACACACCGCCGAGAGTCCGTTCAGCGTGGCGTTGAGCGCGGGAAGGTCTGAGATGCTCAGAGCCACAGCCGATCCGCCACGAGGGCAGCCAGCAGCAACGGCAGGTACGTGATCGAGAAGAGGAACAAGCGTCTCGCGGTGCCGGCCGATCGGTTGCGCGCAAAGACGACGCTCAGCCAGAAGAACAGGATCCCGAGGAACGTGGCGACGGCGCTGTAGCGCGCTCCCGCCAGGCCGACCAGGGCGGGCAGCAGGCTCACTGGCCAGAGCGCAGCCGTGTAGAGGACCGTCTGGCGGCCGGTGCGCCTGCCGTCGGGTTCGATGACTGGCAGGAGGGGAATGCCGGCGTTCGCGTAGTCGTCCTTGTACATCCACGCGATGGCGAGGAAGTGCGGCATCTGCCAGAAGAACACGATGCCGAAGAGCACGAGGGCGGGGAGCGTGACGTCGCCCGTCGCCGCGGCCCATCCGATCACGGGCGGCAAGGCCCCCGGCACGGCGCCAACGAGCGTGGCCAGCGACGTGCGCGTCTTGAGAGGCGTGTAGACGAGCACGTAGCTGACGAGTGTGAGGCCCGCGACGACTGCGGCCGCCGCCGTCGCGCCCAGGGCCAGTTCCGCGAGCCCCGCGAGCGACAGCGCGATGCCGAACGACGCGCCCTCTGCGACGCGCAGCCTGCCGCGCGGTACGGGCCTTCCGCTCGTCCGCCGCATCTTCCGGTCCGTTTCGCGCTCCCAGACCTGGTTCAGGGCCGCGGCGCCGCCCGCGACGAGCGCTGTTCCGACCAGCGTGTGGAACGCCAATGCGAGCGTCACGCGATCGGGCGCGGCCATGTAGAGGCCCGCGAGCGTCGTGAGGAGCACGAGCAGGTTCAGCCTGGGCTTGGTGAGCGTGAGGAAGTCGAGCGCCCGATCGAGCGCCCGCGGGGGGGCAGACCCCTCGATCCGGGGCGAGTCAAGAACGTGGGTTCCCGTCTTCACGCGCGGCCTCTTGCCATCATCCTGGCTAAATCTTGAAGGTGAAGGACAGGTTCTTGGCCTCCTTCGGGCCGATGGTCACCGTTTGCGTCTGCGTGCCGAGCTTCTCGTGCCACGCCTCGATCGTGTACGTGCCCGGCGGCACGCCCTGGATCTCGAACGCGCCGCCCGGACCGCTCACGGCATGGAACGGGTGGTCGAGCACCCCGACCCACGCGTTCATCCACTTGTGCACGTCGCAGTTGAACGGGACCATCACTTCGGCTGTTGTGAAGACGTGAGTGTGCTTTATCCCCTTGAGCGCCTGCCCACGGTTGAACTCGCGGTTGTTCCTCGGAAGCGCGTGGATGTTGTGCAGCGTGTCGTCGCTGTTGCGAATCTCGAGCGGCTGACCGGCCTGGATCCCGAAGACGCGCGGCAAATATGTGCAGCCCTGTTGGTCCAGCACCACGGGTGTCGCGGGGACGGGAAACTTCACCCCCCCGAGGCCATCCTTGATGTAGACGAACACGTTCTGCAGCCCGCCGTTGGTCACGACGAAGACCTGGGTCGTGGCCGTGCCGAGGCCCTCGCAGTAGGAGTCCGATCGACGGTTGATCGTCTCCGACGCCGGCGGAGTGCCTTCGAGCGTGATTGATCCCGTCAGGCTGCCTGCCGATGTCGCGTCAACAGGGTTGGCCACCGGCGGCGGCGGCGCGGATTCCTCCGGAGCGCTGCCGGAGCAGGCGGCAAAGGAAGCGGCCAATATCAGCGTGAAGACAAGGGAGCGCATGCGGAACCTGGAACCGGAAGCCTGAGCCCTGACCCCTGCCCCCTGACCCCTGCCCCCTGATTATCCCACGCCCCCGGCGGCGACGATTTTCCTGCGGACGCGGTCTTCGTACCACTGCTTGCTCCACCAGTCCACCGGCGTCACCTGCTGTCCGCCGACGAGCATCGTGAAGTGCAGGTGGTCGCCCCCGGCCAGCCCGGTCATCCCGCTTCGGCCGATTTCGGCGCCTTTCGCCACCATGTCGCCGACCTTTACTCCGATCGACGAGAGATGACCGTAGAGCGACTGCACGCCCAGGCCGTGATCGATCACCACGCAGTTGCCGTAGATGCCCAGGTCCGACGCGTGCACGACCGTGCCGCGTTCAGCGGCCACGATCGGAACGTTGGCCGTGACAGCGAGGTCGAACCCGAGGTGCACCTGCCTGTCCACCTCCTTGCCTTGGTACACGTAGGTGCGCGCGTCGGCGAACCTCGCCTCGACCTGCGAATTGCCAAGCTGCTGAAACGCCGCCGAGAAGAGCTTCTCGGGTGACGACTTTCTGGCGAGCTCGGTGAGGTACTGGTTGTTCTTGCGCCGCAGGTCGCCATTGATCTTCAGGAATCCCGCCAGCACGTCGTCGGTGGGGATCTGCGCATCGGGCGAGCCGGCCGCGATCGATGGCACGACCCTGCCGATGAAGCGCTCGTCCAGCTCGATGCGGCTCTTCGAAAACGGCTTCGGAAAGACCTTGTACTCGAAAGGAACGAGGGTTTCGTTGCCCGCCGGGTCGCGGGCGTAGACCTGGATGGGCGTGTTCAGATCCTGGTCGAAGAGCAGCGCGAAGAACGCGACGCGCAGCGCGGGGTCGGACGTAATGCCGACGGCGCGTGCGGGATAACCGGCGTACTCGATGCTGCCCACTCTGACACCCGATTGCACGTCTTCGGGCGCCGCCCGGTAGACGACGAATTCGCTGCCGCCGTGATTGACGTAATGGAACGTCGAGAGCACGGCCGCCTGCGGCGGCTGGAGCCGGACCTTCACGTCTCGAGTCGTCGTCGAGGCGGCGTCTCGAATCCCGAAGAGCACCGGCCGCGAGGCGGTGACGACAATCCTCGCCTGCCCTTCTTTCAGGTCGCCGATCGCGCGTTTGCCCACCGGGCGCATGACGTAGATGCGCTCCGCGGTGTCCTGCTTCAGGCTGCCTTGCGCGGGCTGGTCCAAGTTGAAGACCTCGAAGCTCCGCCCTTCCTGTTCCACCGTCACTTGAACTGATGAGAACTCCCCACCGGGCGAGCTCACCATCAGTTCGAGCATGGTCGCCTGGCCGATGAATTCGCCCGGCTGGCGAATCTCGATCGTGGGGCCGTCCATTCGTCCGGCCCAGAACCACGCACCGCCGCCCACGAGCCCGGCAACGAGGATGAGGAACACGAGAAACCTGACGAAAGCGCGCATGTTTCGCATGATAGCGCGAGCGCGCGGACGAACCGGTCGCCCCTCCACGGTTGAGGCAGTGTGCAAAAGTTGCCACCCCACAGCAGTGCTTCTCGGGCCACCCGGTCGAAATGGCCCATTTTTGCGCTGGCAGACCTGTTGCTACCTATCTACGGCAGAGGGGGGTACCAAGCCATGCGGAACTCGCATAGCGCTGCCGTTCCCATTCACGGGTTCGAGGACGATGCGCCCGAACGCCGGGCGCGGATCGAGGACTCGCTCGCCGATTTTGCCTCCCAGGCCGGCTTGTCGCGAGGCGTATCCCTCCCTTCGCTCGCGGCGGGTACCACCGTCCGGGTCGAGACGCAGAACTCGCACTATCGGATCGTCGTGCAGGACGGGCGGCGCGGTCTGGTGCTCATCCACGGCGGCCGCGTGTTTCCGGAAGACACAGTGGCCAACGTCGAAGGCGCGACGCGCGGGGGCAGCGCATTGAGGGTCGGTTGGATCGGCGAAGGCCTCAGGCTCGAGCTCTCGACCGATCACGGTCGCGTCGTCACCTCGCCGGTCGAGTCGGTCACCGTCGAAGACGACGCCGAGGACGTGCATTAACGACAGGGGACAGGGGGCAGGGGACGGGGGGCAGGGGGCAGCCGCTTACTTCGGGAGGCGGCTGCTGAATCTTTCGTTCTCGAGACAGACAAACTCGATCAGCTCCGTGTCTACGAGCAGACGCTGATTGACCCGTACCGTCCACGGACGGGTATAGGCCTTGGGATCGTCGATCGTCACGTCGATTTCCAGCCTGCCGAAGGTGGGCCGGCGGAATCGCTCGACGAGTTTTCCCTCGGATGTCAGCGGGGCGCCGTCCACGTCGAGCCAGCCTCCGTCCCTGAAGTGGGTCGTCTCGACCACCAGCGTGTCGCCCTCCCACCATCCTCTCGAGTAGCCGTACCACCACGGCTGTGGATCGTTGGGGGGCGCGGCGCGTCCGTCGAGAAAGATCTGCCGCACGTTGGCGTTCGCCTCGTACACGATCACGATCAGGTCCTTCGTCTGGACCATCTTGCGCGGCTGCGAGTGCGTGTGCAGCTGCATGTGCCCGAGCGGCAGGCATGCCGCATCGGGGTTGTCCTTGCTCTCGACGGCCATGCGCTGCTTGCGAAGCTCCGCCGCCCACGGGCGCAACGGCAGGCCTTCCTTCATCCCGAGCTCGATGTTCCAGAAGGTGGCTTCAGGCGGCGTGCCCGGCGGCGGATCCGGCGGCCGGCCGCGGCCTGGAAAGCCGAGGATGCCGGCGTAGTTCCAGATGCCGGAGAGGTCCGGTTTGCCGTCAGCGGTTCGCGGCGCGGGCGCGGCAAGGTCCGGCTTGCCGTCCGCCGTACGGGGAATGCCCGCGGTGGGATACGAGGGCCACTGCGCCACGAGCGAGGGCGGCAGCGCCGCGACGAGCGCGAACACGCCAGCTGCGACAATCGTTGACCGGGCTGTCAGGGAGTTCACGACGGTCTGAAATTATCGTCTACACCAGCTCTCCAAACCAGCCGCGCCGCGCCATCCATTTCACGACCTCGAGCACGGGCACGATCGAGAACGCCAGGACGACGGTCAGCAGCCAGTCTGCCGGCGCGAAGCTGAACGTGCCGAAGGGGCGGTGGAAGAAGGGGACGTAGATGATGACGCCGAGCAGCAGCAGTTCCCAGGCCACGGCCAGGTTGAGCCAGCGGTTGGCAAACGGGTTTCGAAACACCGACAGGCGATCGGAGCGGCAGTTGTAGGCGTTGAAGAACTGAATGATGACGAGCGACACGAACGTCAACGCCATCACCTCTTCGAGGGGCCGCCCGTTCCGCAGCAGCGTCGTGAACAGCGTGACGTTCACCAGCCCGGACCACAGCCCCGCCACCAGCAGCATCGTGACCACCGGCCGCGTGAAGATGCCAACGCGCGGGTCTCTCGGCTTCCGCCGCATCAGGTCCCGTTCCGGCGGATCGACCGCGAGCGCCAGCGCCGGCAGGCCGTCGGTTGCGAGATTCACGTAGAGCACCTGCACCGCCGTCAGCGGCAGCGGAAACCCTGCGATGACGGAGCCGGCCAGGAGGACGATCTCGCCGACGTTGCAGGAGAGCAGATACATCAGATACTTCTTGATGTTCCCGAAGACGATGCGCCCTTCCTCGACGGCGGCGACAATGGTCGCGAAGTTGTCGTCGAGCAGCGTCATCCCCGCCGCTTCCTTGCTTACGTCGGTCCCCGCGATGCCCATCGCGATGCCGACGTCCGCCTTTTTGAGGGCCGGCGCATCGTTGACGCCGTCTCC
>DASTDQ010000657.1:0-17956 GCA_035710305.1 Vicinamibacterales bacterium
ACCCTGCTCCGGGTCGTGTCGGCAGCCGCGGCCCTGGCGTATGCGATCCCCGCCACGGCCCAGACTCCGTACGTCCCCTACTACGGGAAAAACCAGATCCGTTACGACAATTTCGAGTGGTACCACTACGAGACGGACCACTTCATCATGTACTACTACCCCGAGATCGAGCCGCATCTCGAGCGCATGGCGTCCTACGCGGAGAGCGCGTATCAGCACGTCAGCTCGGAGCTCAAGCACGACCTCGCGCACAAGGTCCCGCTCATCCTGTTTCAGACGAGCAGCGAATTCCAGCAACAGAACGTGATCCCGGGCGCGGCCCAGGAAGGCGTGGGCGCGTTTGCGGAGCCGACCCGTCAGCGCATTGTGATGCCGATGGACGAGCCGCCCGACCTGCTCTACCGGCTGATCGTCCACGAGCTCACCCATCAGTTCGATTACGACATCATTCCGGCGTCGCTGGTGCGCAGGACGACGCCCCTGTGGCTCCACGAGGGACTCGCGGATTACATGACGGGGTTCTGGCGCCCGCTCGACCTGATGTCGGTTCGCGACGCGGCCGTCGCCGACATCATCCCGAAGATGACGAGGCTCGAGGGATACAGCGACGTCGGCGGGCCGCGCATGATCTACAACCTGGGTCATGCCATCTTCGAGTTCATCGAGGCGCGGTGGGGTAAGGAAGGCATCCGCCAGTACCTCTTCTCGCTGCGCAAGTCGGTGATTGGCGGAGGCGAAGACGCCTACGAAGAGACCTTCAAGATCACGGCGGACGAGTTCGATTCGGAGTTCGACAAGTACCTGAAGGAAAAGTTCAAGCCGTTCAGGGACAAGGAGCGTCCGGCCGACTACGGCCGGAATCTCGTACCCAACCCGGAGAGGTCGCCTTACCGGGGCGCCTACACGGTCGAACCGTCCCCCTCGGGTGACCTGCTGGCAATCTTCACGGGCAATGCCCGCGACCAGGAAGGAGACATCGTCATCATCTCCGCGCGGGACGGCAGCGAGTTCCGGAACCTGACCCAGGGGTTCGACTACAAGCTCGGGTTCGAATACATCGCGACGTCGGGCAACCGCTGGGTGACGGTTCCGCAGCTGTCCTGGTCGTCGGACGACACCCTGGGCTATTTCGCGCGGTCCGAAAAGTCTCGCAGCCTGATCCTCCAGAACGTGATCACCAGGGAAATCGTGAAGCGCATCGACATGAAGACGGTGGACGACCCCGAGTCGCCCGATTTTTCTCCTGATGGACGGCGCGTGGCGTTCGCGGCCCTGCAGGGCGGAACCGGAGACATCTTCGTGGTGGACATCCAAACCGAGGAGGTCACCAACATCACGAAGGACGGTTTTGCCGATTCGGGGCCGACGTGGGCGCCGGACGGCCGCTCGATCGTGTACCTGGCCCGCATCAGCGGCAACGAGAAGCTGTTCCGGGTGGACCTCGCAACCGGCGAGAAGACACAGCTCACGTTCGGAACGCACGACGACGCGACTGCGCACTTCCTCGACGACAACACGCTCGTCTTCCCGTCCACGGCCACCGACCCGGCGCAGCCGATCGACCCCGACGTGGCGAGGAACGGGCAGATCTACAACGTCTGGATGCTCGATCTGAAGACGGGCGAGCTGCGGCAGTACACGGATGCCGTGGGCGGGAATCTCTATACGGCCGTGCTGAAAGGCGACACCGCGACGCCCCGGTTGATCGTCGTGACGTATCACAAGGGCGAGTACGAGCTGCACCTCATCGACAGGCGCGATCCGATCGTCACGGCGGCCTCCTCCGATTTCGGGGCCCCGGGGCCGATCATCGACTTCCAGGCCCCGCTCTCGCACACGATCGTCGCCTCGAACAAGAAGAAGAAGGGGAAGTTCGAGAACATGTTCCTCGACGGCCGTCCCCCCGTGAGCGTGGGCGTGACGAGCAGCGGGGATGTGTTCGGCGGCACGGCGGTGACCTTCAGCGACGTGCTCGGCGACCAGCAGTTCAGCGTCTACGTCGCATCGATTTCACAGTACCGAACGATGTCGTTCGCGTACACGAACCTGGCGAGCCGCTTCAACTACATGCTGCAGGCGTACTCGCAGACGGAGTTCTTCTACGGGAACATGGCGGGCGTGTTCTACGACCCCGTGTACTCGGGCCTGGTGGACCGCGACCTGGCGATCGCGACGCGGTCGGTCCGCGGCGGATCGGTCTACGGGATCTGGCCGCTCAGCCGCTACCGGCGGCTGGAGGTGACGGCCGGGGTGGCCAATTACAACGAGAGCTTCAACGATCCGGTCCTCGACGAATACTCCGAGCAGTACCAGCAGGACAACTACGGGCGTCAGCTGTTTCGTTCGGGGACCTTCGTGCCGATGGGCGTCAATTTCATCCAGGAGACCACCGTGTTCCGGGAGTTCGGGCCCGTGTCCGGCAGCACGATGCGGCTGTCGTACGAATTGGCGCCCCCGATCGGCAACACGCTGACGCGGCAGACCTTCGACGTCGATGCCCGGTACTACCAGCGCCTGGCCTCGACGGGGGTGCTCGCGCTTCGCGCCCGCGCGTTCAGGAGCCGGGGCGACTCGCCTGACTTCATGTACTTCGGCGGCAACTCCGAGATGCGCGGTTACGAGTATCTCCAGTTCGCCGGCGACACGGCGGCGTTCTTCAACGCGGAGCTTCGCTTCCCGCTCATCAACGCCATGCTCACGCCGATCGGCGTCCTCGGCGGCGTTCGCGGCGTCTTCTATGCGAACTTCGGCGGCGGCTATTTCAACGGCCAGCCGTTCACCTGGGCAAAGAACGACTCGCAGCTGTACGCGCCCGTCGTCGGCTTCGTTCCGGGCCCCGGCCTCGGTCAGCAAACGCCGGTCTACGGCGTCCCGCAGGTGATTTCGGGGCTCCGGCTCGTGGACTCACGGGCCTCGTACGGCATGGGCATCCAGACAATGGCCTTGGGCTTCCCGGTGCACCTCGATTGGTCGTGGAAGACGCTGTTCAACCGGGAATGGGAGGACGCGCTCTTCAGGCCGTACGGCGGGAGCGAGGAGTTCCGCCGAGTGCAGTTCAAGATCTGGATCGGGTACGACTTCTAACCACCGGAGTTCACTTCCGTTGACGTAGAGGCGGGTCTTCAGACCCGCCTGGGCCGGTCTAAAGACCGGCCCCTACGATGTCAAGAAGAGTGAACGTCTCACAGTCGCTCGAGCAGCAGCTCGCTGTTTTCGAGGTCCATCGTGACGCGGAACGGCGCCAGGAAGTTGTGCCCCACGATGCCGCCCAGCTGAAATCCGAGCAGGATGCTGGGCGCGCGCAGGTTCAGCACGACGAGCGAGAAATTGCGGTATTCGATCTCGTCGAAGTCCAGGTCCACGCCCGGCAGGAGGAACGCATCGCGGTCCCAGCCGGATGTCCCCCACACCTTCAACGGAATACGCCGGAACTGGGACGGAGCGAGCGCGCTCGCGGTTTCTGCGCTGATCGAGATCACCTGGCCGCCCGTGTCGACGACGAAGTAGGCGGGGTGGGTCGAGTTGACGAGACCCCGCACCATGGCCAGGCGATTGATCCGCATCGGAAGGCGGATGTCGGCCTCGACCGGGGGGAGCCGCTTGCCTATGGTGAGCAGCCGTCGCTCGTAGTCGATCCGCAGCGACATCCCCATCGAGAGCGGTGAGAACGAATTGCCCTCCCGCTTGGGGATGCCCCGAAGCGCAGGGTTCTTGATCAGCACCGGAAGATTCCGGATCTGAAGAGTGCCCAGGTCGAGCGACTCCGCCTGGGCGAGCTGCAGCCCGCGAAGCCCGATTTCCCCGACACCTGCGCTGAGCGTGAAGGTCACCCCCCGGACCCCCTCGCGCTGCGCCGTTTCGCGCGAGAGCGTGGTCTCCTCGGAGCCGGTATCGAGAATGAATTCGCGGGACTGGCCGCCGTTGACCCTGGCCTGCACGATGATCTTGTCGTCCACGAGCCTGAACGGCAGCGTGTGGAGCGTCTCGAGGTCCAGCCGGTCGATCTCGACGGGCACCACGCCGCTGAACGAATCGAGGAAGCTCACCTGCGCCTTTGCCCACGCGGCCTTCTCGCTGCGATCCTTGTTGGGCAGCAGGTTGATGTAGTTGCGGTACGCGTTGGCCGCCTGATCGAACTGATGCAGCCGCTCGTAGATGTCGCCGATGAGTGCGTGAATCTCGCCGTCGCGTGGAGCGGCTGCCGACGCCGCAAGCGCCGAGTCGAGCGCGTCGCTCAGCCGGCTGCTGGCAGCAAGCGACCGTGCCAGGCCGTACCGGGCGCGAGCCGATCCCGGCGTGCGGGCCAGGGCGTCCCGGTATTCCCGCTCGGCCTCGTCGAACAAGCCCATCGACCAGAGCGCGTCGGCATGGAGCGTCAGCGCCTCGGGGTCGTCGGGAGCGAGCCCGCGAAGCGTCTCGGCTTCCTCGCGCGCGCGCTTGAACTCGGCGACTTTGAGGGACGTCCGGACGGTGCCCTTTCGGGCCGCGACACCGAGCCGCGGATCCGTCGTCTTGGTTGCGTCGGTGAATGCATCGAGAGCTTCCAGGTACCGTGTCTCGTCGTAGAGCAGGGTGGCGAGGTGAAGCTGGAGGCTGGCATCGGCGTCCTGCCCGGCGCGAAGCGACAGGGAGGATCCGACGAGGAGGCTCAACGCGCAGGTCAGGGCCTGCGCGGGACGTGACAGCGAACTCGACATCCGCATTGTCCCAAACCCCTAACCGTGAATGTGGACTCGACCCACCCGATTGCCGTATCCGGCTACGACTTCTGATAGAAGGCGGCGTTCATGGGAATGTAGTTCGCCCACTTCTGCGGCGTTTCGTCGAGCGCGAAAATCGCCTCGACCGGGCACGCCGGCACGCAGGCGCCGCAGTCGATGCACTCGTCGGGGTGAATATACAGCATCTCCGCCGACTCGAACCCGGGCTCATCCTTCCTGGGGTGGATACAGTCGACGGGACAGACATCCACGCACGCCGAGTCCTTCGTGCCGACGCACGGCTCGCAAATGATATAGGCCAACCGGCACTCCCTCCCTTACTCCCGCTGCGATGCGAGCGACCGACGGTTAGTATACCGGCTCGGGATTCTGGATTCCTGGCGTCGCTATAATCCACCTGCGTATGGCGATCGAGACGGGCCGCGCCGGGGCCGCAGTCGGCGTCATGCTGATCGCGAGCCTGGCGGCGTGCGACGGTTCCGAACCGGGGCTGCAGTCGAATTCATCGACACCGCCGACCACGGCAACGACGCAGACGTACAACATGCGCTTGATGGCTCGCGTGGACCTCAACGCGCTGATGTCGGCGCCGCCGCTGCACGCCCTCCATCACGACGAGCCGATTGAAGGTCTGGGGGCGCTCTCCGGCTCTGGCAACTGGGGCTACACAGCCCCCAACGGACGCCGGTTCGCCCTCACCGGCACTTCGGCTGGACTGTCGATCGTGGACGTGACGCGTCCCGACCAGCCGCGCAACATCACGCTGATCGCCGGCCCGGCCAGCCAGTGGCGCGAGGTGAAAACGTGGGGACCCTATGCCTACGTCACGACAGAGGCGCCCCACGGCCTGGACATCGTGGACCTTCGCAACCCGGACCATCCCGAGAAGCTGCGCACGTGGAGCGACACGTTCTTCTCCGCTCACACGCTGTGCGTGGACGATGCCCGGGGATTGCTGTTCGTCAACGGCACCGCCGATCACAACGGCGAGCGGATTGGCATGCGGGTGCTCGACGTGCAGCGCGACCCGGCCGACCCTCGCGAGGCCGGCAGCTTTACCGACTTCTACATCCACGACTGCTACGTCCGGGGCAACTACCTGTTCGCGTCGGCGATCTACGACGGATTCGTGGCCGTGCTCGACATCTCGAACCCGGCGCGGATCACCGAGCTCACGCGGTTCTTCACGGGGGGCCGCTTCACCCACAACTCGTGGCTGACGGCCGACGGCCGGTACCTCTTCACGACCGACGAGCGCGCGGGGAGGCCGCTCGAAGGGTGGGATCTCGCAGACATGCGGAACCCGAGAAAAGTGTCGGAGTACATCGCTCAGCCGGGAACGATTCCTCACAACGTCATGATCGACGGCAGTCGCATGGTCGTGTCGCACTACACGGAGGGTGTGCACCTGCTCGACGTCAGCAACCCGGCACAACTGCGCGTGCTGGGCTTCTTCGACACCTATGAGGGGAGCTCGAGTCAATTCGCTGGGAACTGGGGCGCCTACATCTTTCCGTCGAGCGACCTGATCGTGGCGAGCGACCTGCAGGGCGGCTTGTTCGTCATCCAGTACACAGGTAACTAGGATCAGGGCCCAGGGCTCAGGCCTCAGGGCGAGGGCTCGGGCCTCGGGGCGACGCTATAATCCGGGACTGATGTCGATCGCGATCGCCAGTCGTGTCGCGGCCGCGTGTGTGTTCGCCGCCGCGACCACGGCATCCCCCTCGGCTCAGTGGCCCGCGTACCCCACACCGAACGTGCCGCGCACCGCCGACGGCAGGCCGAACCTGCTTGCGCCCGCGCCCCGAGCCTCTGATGGCAAGCCGGATCTCTCCGGCATCTGGTCGAACCCCGGCTGGCGGGAGATCGGCGCGGGAACGGGCGTCAGCGGGACTGGCGGCGCGCCCGGCACGCCCAGCGTGCTTCCGCGAGGTCCCGGGCTCTTCTTCAACATCGCTTCCGGCGTTGCCGGCGGCCTGCCGCTGCAGCCCTGGGCAGCGGAGCTCCTCAAGCAGCGGATGGCCGGCAACAGCAAGGACAACCCAGACGCGCACTGCCTGCCGATGGGCAACATGCAGCTGTACACCCATCCTCAGCCGAGGAAGATCATCCAGACCCCGGCTCTCATCGTGATCCTCTACGAAGGCAACGCCGGGATCCGGCAGATCTTCACGGACGGACGCCCCCTCCCGCGCAACGATCCGCAGCCCTGGTGGTTCGGCTACTCGACGGGACGATGGATGGGCGACACGCTGGTCGTCCAGACGAGCGGGTTCCGCGACGGCGGGTGGCTGGACGTCAACGGCAGTCCGCTGACCGATGCCGCGACGATGACGGAGCGCTTCACGCGTGTGAACTACGGCGCGCTCGACATCGAAGTCACCGTGGACGATCCGAAGGCGTACACGAAGCCGTGGACGGTGACCATACGGAACGAGGTGATGCTCGACACGGAGCTGATCGAGTTCGTCTGCCTCGAGAACGAGCAGTCCACGAAGCACTTCCGGTAGGAACCAGACGGGCCGGCTCCTCGTCTGTTACTGTGTCTCTTCAGGGATGGATTCGGATTCCGACGCGGTCGAATCGATTGCCGACGGCGTGGATCGCAAGCTCGATCCACGCGTGATCCCGCTGCAACGCACGCTCGGCTGGATCCCGACGGCCATCCTGTCCGCGATCTCGCTGGTCTTCGTCACCTTCGTCTGGGCCGACAGCGGGATACTGGCGCTCGGCCTGCTGCTCATGCCGCTGTGGCTGGCTGGCGTCGTCGCGCTCGCCTGGCAGTTCCAGCGCTGGCCTGCGATCGCCTATCGCTTCGCGTCGTACCGCATCGACGAGCTCGGCATAGAAATCCGCCGCGGCGTGTACTGGCGGACGATCACCAACGTGCCTCGCTCCCGCGTCCAGCACACCGACGTGTCGCAGGGGCCGCTGGAGCGTCGCTACGGACTTGGCACGCTCGTCATCTACACCGCCGGCATGGCTCACTCACGCGTCAACCTGGAAGGCCTCGATCACGAGGTGGCGCGGCGCATCCGCGCCCACCTGCTGCCGAAAGACGAAGGCGATGCCGTCTGAGCACCGTCTCCACCCCTCGTCGATGCTCTTTTCGTTCGCGGGAACCTTGAAGACGTTCGCGCTTCCCGCGCTGGTGGTCTACTTCACCGCCGGACGATCGCAGGAGCCGGCCCCCTTCGTCGGGCGATGGATGCCGTGGGCCGACATCTCGAATGGCGAGTTCTGGATGCTCCTGCTTCTCGTGCCGGGCGCCATCGCCGCGGTTGCGCGCTACCTGTCGTTTCGCGTGCGCTACGAGGGGACGGAGCTGGTCATCCGCTCGGGCATCCTCTTTCGAAACGAGCGGCACGTGCCGTACCTGCGCATTCAGAACCTCGATACCTCCCGCAACGTCGTGCACCGGCTCCTGGGCGTGACCAACGTCCGCGTGGAGACAGGCGGGGGCAACGAGCCGGAAGCCACCATCAGCGTGCTCGACGACAGGGTGTTCGACGAGATGCGGCGCCGCGTGTTCGAGGGGCGCGCGCGGGCAGGCGGGCCCCGCGAGGCCACGGCGGATGAGGCGCCGGTCGCGGCGCCCGACGAAGCGCTCACGCTGCTGCACCTGCCCCTGCGCGAGCTGCTGCTCCACGGCTTCCTCGAAAACCGCGGCCTCATCCTCATCGGAGCCGCATACGGAGCGCTGTGGCAGTTCGGACTGCCCACAGCGCTGTGGCAACGGCTGACCGGGGGCTGGGACGCACCGCGCCTGGTCAACGAGGCGCTGCAGGAGGTGGAATCGGGGCACGCCGTGACGATCGTCCAGGTCGCGATCCTGATCGCGGGTCTCGTCGGCATCCTCGTGCTCGTCCGCCTGGTCTCGATGGCGTGGGCCGTCACGCGGCTCTACGATTTCCGGCTCTCGCTCGCGGGACAGGACCTTCGCGCCGAGTATGGTTTGCTGACGCGCGTGAGCACGAGAATCCCGCTGCCGCGAGTCCAGACGCTGACGATCCGGGAAACGCCGCTGCAGCGCCTGGTGGGCCGCATGTCGGTCCGGGCCGAAACAGCCGGCGGCCACGGACCCGCTGAAGGCGGCGCGCGTCCCTTCGAACGCGAGCGGCTGGCCCCGATCGTCGAGACGGACCGTGTGCCGGCGCTGGTCCGGCAGGTGCTCCCGGGATTCGACATCGGCGCACTCGCGTGGCAGCCCATCCACCCCAGGGCATTTCGGCGGGCCCTCAAGCCATACCTGTTCGTGGCGCTTGCCCCGGTCGTGCCTTTGGTCTTCTTCCTGTCTGTCTGGTGGCTGGCCGCGACGCCAATCACCATCGCGTGGGCCGTCGTCGCGTCCCGGAAACATGTGGAGCACATGGCGTGGGCCATCACCGACACTGCCGTCGTCTTTCGCAGCGGGTGGCTGTGGCGACACGTGACCGTGGCGCCCATCGCGAAGATACAAGCGGTCGCGTGCAGCGAGTCACCGTTCGACCGCCGAGCGGCAATGAGAAGCGTCCGCGTAGACACGGCGGGAGGAAACGAGCGTTCCCACCGCGTGGACATTCCCTATCTCGGCCGGGACACGGCCGACGTCCTTCACCTGCGGCTGGCGGAACAGATCTCCCGGACGGCTTTCCGCTGGTAAAGGGTCAGCCCCTCAGGGCCGGAAGAACGTCAGCAGGCGCCCCGCAGACATGACGCCAATCCAGGCGATCAACGAGACGCCTCCGGCGATGCGCGCCCCGAGCGGCGGCGGAGCGCCGGGCTCGGTGTCGAGCAGGCGCCTGAACGTGCGGGCGTAGAACACCATCACGTTCACGCCGGCCACGACGAAGAACGCCACCTTCCAGTAGAAGGCACGATTGAAGAGGTACTGATCCGGGGTGGCCGACAGGAAGGAGATCCCGGTGAGGGCGTTCATCGCGAACCCGGCGATGCCGATTGGGATGAGCTTGTGAAGCGCGGCGACAGGGATCCGCCGTGCGAAGCCGAGCAGGCGCAGATCGAAGATGCCGACGGTACCGAGCAGCAGCGACATGCCGAGGAAATGCAGCGACTCGAAGATGGGCCAGGCCCAGCGAGTTTCGCGCAGCAACTCACCCTGCGGCATCGGGTACAGGAACATCTGAATCGACCGCAGAGTCTCGTCTAGCATATGGTGTCCACCGTGAGTCGCGTGCAGGTGTACGCGAGGAAACGGCCGGCGAAGATCACCGCCACCCAGCAGGCCAGCGACGCGCCCGCGAGCGCGCGGATGCGCGTTGGGAGCGCGTCGCCGCCGCTCCCCCGGCCCTGGACGTCATGCCTGAGCCGCAGCGCCGCCCAGATGCCCGCGCCGATCAGCACGAGCTTCACGTAGAAAAGAGGGTTGGTGAGCGCTTTGGTCGGGTAGGCAATCAGAAGAAGAACGCCCGATACCCCGTTGATCACGAGGCCGATCCACATCACGAGAAAGTAGCGGCGCAGCGTCTCGACGGGAATGCCGGTGCTGAACCCGAGCAGGCGGACGTCCCATGCTACGTTCGCCCCCACGAAAAAGGCGAGACCGACGGTGTGCAGAATCAGTACGAACGGGAAGACCCACAGGGAGGGTGACTCTCGGAGAAACGTGCTGAGCGCGGTCGTCTCGATCCAGGCAAACAGCGGATCCATCGTCGGTCGGCCTGCACATCCTACCGGAGATTTGTCCCAGGTTTGTTACCGAGTGGTCTCTCCCTGCGCCGGGCTCACTGGCCGTTCCCGAGCTTCATTCGCAACGTGAGCCCGATCGTGCGTGGATCCCCCGGCAGTCCGACATACAGACCCGAGTTGCCAGGCTGCGCCGTGAGGAACTCGAAATACTGCTCGTCGAGCAGGTTCCGGGACCACAGGAACAACGACCAGCCGTCGCTCCAACGAAAGCCTGCCCGCAGGTTGACCAGGCCGTAGCCGTCGACGACCAGGTAGCGCGACGCCGACGGGCTCGACGAGAACTCCGATCGATAGCTCGTGTCCACGGCTCCAAAGAACTCGCCGGCCTGTCTGAACACCGTGGCCGGCTTGTTGTATTCCCCGCCGAAGGTCAACGCCCACTTGGAGATGCCCGGCAGAACGGACCCCGAGATGTCCTTGACCGGCAGTCCGCCGGTGTCCTCGAGCGGCGGCGGCGCATCCGGGAAAGAGACGTAGATGCCGTCGGTATACGCAACGGCGCCGTAGAACGACAGCCGTGGGTTGATTCGAGCGCTGCCGTCGAACTCGGCGCCGCGAACGCGCACTTTTTCGGCGTTGGCGAGGTAGCCGCGCAGCACGCCGACCTGCGAGTTGACGACCTGCGTCTGATAGTCCTTGATCGCGGTGTTGAACACGGTGAAGTTGGCGGTCACACCGGGGAGGAACTCCGTCTTCACACCGAATTCGACGTGCCGTGCGTCTTCGGGCTTGACGGTTGCCGCCGAGAGGATCGGGTTGCCGAGCGCGTCGGTGGGCACGCCGTTCAAGTTGAGACCGACGGATTTGAAGCCGGTCGAGTACGTGCCGTACGCGTTGACGGAGGGAGAGACCTTGTACGCCACCGTCAGCTGCCCGGAGGTGTTCGTGTCATCGACATCGGCGGTATAGGCCTGAGGCGCCAGCACCGACAACTTCAGCGCCACGAGCACAGGGTCGGTCGTCTGCAAGCCGCCGTACACGGTCTGGTTGAAGTCCACGTCTTTCTGGTCGTAGTTGAAGCGGAGACCAGGCAGCACGCGCAGGCGATCGGTGACGAGCCACTCGAGTTGGCCGAAGGCCGCCGCGCTGAGGTTTCGGTACCTCAAGTCCTGATCGAACCCGTACCCGTCGAGCAGTCCCGGCGTCGCGGCGGCAGGAGTCGGCGCCAGGAGGAAGCGTGCCGCCGCCGAGCCCTGCTCCTGCCTGAAGGAGGGATTCGAGTCGAGGGCCTGTTTGAACGCGAAGACGCCCGTGACGAGGTTCAGGCTGGGCGACAGGGCTCCAGCGTAGCGAACCTCCTGCGTCCACTGACTCTGGTTCGACGGCGCCGCCGAGACCGACGTGACGGGCAGGCCGATGAAGTCACGATCGTTGGACGGGTCCCAGTGCCAGTAGCGGTAGGCCGTCACCGAGGTCACCCGCCCACGGCCGGCGCTCCAGTCCACCGTCCCGGATACACCGCCAAGATCCTGATCCGACTGCCAGCTCGTGTCGGTATCCGTGAGCCGATCGAACGCGTTGAAACTCGGTGGCGCGTATCCGAGATCTGCCGCGATCTGCGCGTACTGGCGATTCGCCGGGCGCAGAGTCGGCGCGACGCCTGCGACCACCTGTGCATAGCCCTCCGGCCGCTGCCGCGTGTGATCGACCGACACGTTGATGGCGACGCTCCTCGACGGGGCGATCAGCGCCTGACCGCGAAACCCGAGATTGTTCAGCGTGTTGGTGTCGGTTCGTGTCGCCGTGTTGTGGACGAATCCCTCTCGCCCCGTGCCTGAGAAGGACGCCCGTGCAGCCACCTTGTTGCCGAACGGACCCGAGACCGACGCCTTCGTCTGAATGAAGTCGTAGCTGCCGTACGCCACTTCCACGTTCGCGTCGGGCGTGAAGGTCGGCCGTCTGCTGGTGACGGTGATGGCTCCCGCGGTCGTGTTCTTCCCGAAGAGCGTCCCCTGGGGCCCCCGCAGCACCTCGACCTGCGCGACGTCGAGGAAGTCGAGTGTCGCCGCCGCCGGGCGAGCGTAGAAGACGCCGTCGATGTACAGGCCGACGCCGGGCTCGATGCCGTCGTTCGTGAGACCGAACGGTGACCCGATGCCGCGAATCGTGACGGCGGAGTTGCGGGGATTCGACGAGTAGAACTGGACCGTGGGAATCAGCTCTTTCACGCGGTTCACGTTGAACGCGCCGGCGCTCTCCACGAGCTCGCCGCTCAACACCGATACAGGAATCGGCACTTCCTGAATGGCCTCTTCGACGCGGCGGGCGGTCACGACCACGTTCTCGGTCAGGCGGGCAGGCGTGAGCGTCACGTCAACCGCCGCCGTCTGCCCCGCCTCGAGCACGACGCGAATGACGGACGGCTCGAACCCGTCGAGCGTCGTCTGGACGCGGTAGGCCCCCGGAGCGAGCGCGTCGGCGCGATACGCCCCTCGCTCGTCGCTGACGGCCTCCAACGTGGCACCTAACGCGTCGCCGACGACGGTCACGGTCACGCCGGGAAGCGGGGCGTTGGTGGAATCCTTGACGATGCCGGCGATGGTGCCAGTGCCTGCCTGGCCGGACACCGCGGCCGGCAGCAGGGCGAGGAACAGGACGACGACGGCCGGCAGAGACCTGGGTGACATTCGGGCTCCTCTTGCGCGACGGAGCGACCGAGCGCCCCATCATGCCGATTTAGCCTATAAACTATATAGAGTTTAAATATCGACGACAAGGGCCCTGCCGGGGCCGGGACATCGGGTGCAGCTTAGGAGGAGCGCCTCGAGGATCTCGCCCGCCGCCTGGCGCGGGCCACCTGGGTGTTGAGCGCCACGAGGCTCGTGTTGTCCAGAATCCGGGCGGTCGCGTCGCGGACGTCCTTCATGGCCAGCCGGATGCCGCACGTCTGCTCGTCGAGGCACTCCTCGCACTTCATGTAGGCCGTCTGACTGACGCACGGAATCAACGCCAGCGGGCCGTCCAGGACGCGAATGACCTCGCCGAGCGTGACGTGGGCGGGATCGCGGCCGAGGAAGTACCCGCCGCCCTTCCCTTTCTTGCTCTGCAGAATGCCGCGGCGCTTCAACTCGAGCAGAATGGCCTCGAGAAACTTCCGGGGAAGCCGCTGCCTGTCGGCCAGGTCGGCGATCAGCACCGGGCGCCGGTCGGGTTCCTCGGCGAGCATCAGCAGCGCCTTGAGACCGTACTTGGACTTCTTCGTCAGCATCACCTAACAGTCTATAGTGTTTGTCGGTTATTATTCACGACGCCTGAATCGCCATGGATTCCCTTCAGCTGGCCCTTGCCCTGATCACCTTCGGCGCCGCCATCGTCAATGGCGCGCTGGGATACGGCTTCTCGTCGATCACCGTCCCGATTGCCCTCCTGTTCCTGACGAACCGGGTGCTGAACCCGGCGCTCGTGCCAATCGAGGTCGTCCTCAACGCCTACGTGCTGTGGGTCAACCGCGACGCGCTCCCCACGGTCTGGAGGCGCGTGCTCCCGATCGTCCTCGGTCTCGTGCCCGGCGTCGTGCTGGGAACGGCACTCGTGTCGCAGGTCAATCCGGGCTGGCTGAAATTCGGCACCTTCATCGCCCTTCTGCCGCTGATTCTCGTCCAGGCCGCGGGCTACCGGCGGCCGATCCGCTCGGAGCGATCCGTCGGCCTGGTGTTTGGCGGCGGCGTGGGCGTGCTCTATTCCGTGACCACGATCTCGGGCCCGCCCCTGGCCGTGATGTTGAGCAATCAGGGGCTGACGAAGCGCGACTTCCGGGCCGCTCTCGGCTTCATCCGCCTGGCGGAGTCCAGCTTCACGGCAGTCGCGTATGCGTATGCGGGCCTGTACACCGCACAAAGCATGGCCCTCATCCCCTACATCGTCCCGAGCATCCTGATCGGGGTACCGATCGGCTCCTACCTGATACAGCGCATCCGGCCGGAGACCTTCAGGCGTGTCTGTATGAGCTTCGACGCCTGGATCGTCGGGTTCGGACTGTCTGCGCTGCTCAAGGATCTTGGCTTGGTCGAGAGCAACCTGGCGTATCTCGTCCTGGCCGGCGTGGCCCTGCTGGACACGTGGCTGCTGTACCGGTTCTTCGCGGTCCAGCTCCCCATGGTCAAGCGGACCGAGGCCCTCGTGGCGGCCCCTCCCGGCCCCTCCCCGCCTGCCGGCGCCCCCCCTCCCGGCGCGTTTTGACTTGGGGCGCTCAGAGGGTACAATTTCAGGGTCGTGACATCCGGGTGCTGTCCCTGCGTGTGTTGTTGCATGAGGACCTTTCTGGTCCCCGCGGTGACGATCCGGCTACTGGGGTAAACAGCAGAAAAAAACAACCCAGAACACGCTGAGGGATCGAAGCCCGGGGCCAACGCCCCGGGCTTTTTTTTTGGGCGGGTCTGAAGACCCGCCCCTACGGGCGTATGTAGCGGCGGGTCCTTAGACCCGCCGGCCGGTTTCGCCAGACATGCCAACGATGACCACATCGCCGGACCCGACGCTCGCCACGCTGCGACTCGACCACCTGCGCGCGCTCGAAGCGGAGAGCATTCACATCCTTCGGGAGGTCGTCGCGGAATTCGAGCGGCCCGTCATGCTCTACTCGATTGGCAAGGACTCCTCGGTCCTGCTGCGGCTGGCGCAGAAGGCCTTCTATCCGGGCCCCATCCCGTTCCCCCTGCTGCACGTCGACACGACCTACAAGTTCCGCGAGATGATCCAGTTCCGCGACGACATGGCGCGGGCCGTCGGCGCGCGCCTGATCGTCCACACCAACGAGGAAGCCATCGCCGAGGGCACGCAGCCGTTCAAGGTCGGCACGCAGCGCTGCTGCGGGCTGCTCAAGACCAAGTCGCTGCTCGACGCGCTGCAGGCAGGCACGTTCGACGCCGCGATCGGAGGAGCCAGGCGCGACGAGGAGCGATCGCGGGCCAAGGAACGGATCTTTTCCGTGCGCGATCCGAACGGCCAGTGGGACCCGAAGCGCCAGCGTCCCGAGCTCTGGACGCTGCTCAACGCCAAGCTCAGGCCGGGGGAGAGCATCCGCGTGTTCCCCCTCTCGAACTGGACCGAAATCGACGTCTGGCACTACATCCACGAGGAGCGCATCCCGATCGTTCCGCTGTATTTCGCCAAAGAGCGCGAGGTCATCGTTCGGGGCAACTCCCTGATCGTGCAGGAGCAGCCCTTCGTCGTCACGATGCCCGGCGAGAAGCCCCAGACGGTGAAATGCCGCATGCGATCGCTGGGCTGCTCGCCCTGCACCGGGGCCATCCGATCCGACGCGGATACCGTGCCCAAGATCATCGACGAGCTCATCGCGACGCGGCAGTCCGAACGTCAGCTCCGCATCATCGACCACGACCAGGACGGCTCGATGGAGGTCAAGAAGCGGGAAGGCTACTTCTGATGGAAGCCGGACTGCTTCGCATCTGCACGGCAGGGAGCGTGGACGACGGCAAGAGCACACTGATCGGGCGGCTGCTGTACGACTCGCAGTCCGTCTACGAGGATCAGGTCTCGTCGGTCGAGAAGGCGTCGAAGAACCGCAACGCCGGGCCGATCGATTTCTCGCTCTTCACGGACGGGCTCAGGGCCGAGCGCGAACAGGGGATCACGATCGACGTCGCGTACCGGTACTTCGCGACCGCGCGGCGCAAGTTCATCCTGGCAGACACGCCCGGACACGAGCAGTACACTCGCAACATGGCCACGGGCGCGTCAACGGCGGACGTGGCCATTCTCCTCATCGACGCGCGCAACGGAGTCCGGACGCAGTCGAAGCGCCACGCGCGGATCGCCCGGCTGCTCGGCATCAACGACTTCGTCCTCGCGATCAACAAGATGGACCTGGTGGACTTCGACCAGGACGTGTACGAAAGGATTCAGGACGAGTTCTCCGAGTTCCTCTCGGGCGCGACGGTGCACGCCATCCCGCTCAGCGCGCTGCACGGCGACAACGTGATTACCCGCAGCAGCCGTACGCCGTACTTCGACGGCGCGCCGCTGCTCGAATTCCTCGAAACCGTGCGGGTGCACCGCAACCCGGCCGCCGCGCCGTTTCGCTTCCCGATCCAGATGGTCGTACGGCCCGACGACGAGTTCCGGGGCTACGCGGGACAGATCGTGTCAGGGACGATCAAGCCCGGCGATCGCGTCACCGCCTGGCCGTCCGGCCGCAGCGCCCGTGTGAAGAGAGTCGTGACCTACGACGGCGACCTCGCGCTCGCCTTCGCACCCATGTCCGTCACGCTCACCCTGGACGACGAGATCGACATCAGCCGCGGTGACGTGCTGAGCTCGCCGCAGGAGGCACCCGGGCAGGAGGGTTCCCGCAGCAGCCACCCGCTGGTCGGGCAGACGTTCGAGGCGGAGGTGGTCTGGATGGACGAACGGCCACTCGACCCCGGCCGTGTCTACATCCTGAAGCACGGCACGCGCACCGTGACGACGGAGATCAACCACGGGCTCGTCCTGAATCAGATTGGCGTCGTCCAGGTCTCCACCGCCAGGCCCCTCGTGTTCGATCGATACGGGGACAGCCGAAGCACGGGGAGCTTCATCCTGATCGATCCGGCGACGCAGTTCACCTGCGGGGCAGGGATGATCCGCGAACCGGTACGCGAGGCCTCGCCGGTGCACAGCGCGCCTCTCAGCTTCGCCGAGCGGCTGGCGCACCTGGCTCGCCGGGCGGCGTCCGACGACGAGGCCGCCGAAGCCGTCAGAAAGGCCCTCGAGGAGATGCTTACATGACAGAGCAGGCCACAGGAATCAGGCCTCAGGCCTCAGAAGCACTGGCGCTGATCGCCGAGGCATTGGCTGCTGCGGAGAAGCCTTGCCTGACCTCGAGCTTTCAGGCTGAGTGCGTGGTTCTCACACACATGCTCCGGGAGGTGCGGCCCGACATCCCCGTTCTCTTCCTCGACACGTTCCATCACTTTCCGCAGACGCTCGCCTATCGCGACGAGATGACGGCACGTTGGGGGCTCAATCTCGTCACGCTCAAGGCGGCGAGTCCCAGAGTCGGGCTGTGGAACGTCGAGAGCACCGACGCCTGCTGCCGGCGGCACAAGGTGGAGCCGCTCTTTTCGGCGCTCGAGGCGTACGATACGTGGTTTACGGCCCTTCGCCGGGACCAGTCCCCGTCGCGCGCCCATCTGAAGGAAACCGAGCCGTTCAAGCTTCCTGGCCGAACGATCAACCGGATCTCGCCACTCGCGGGGTGGACGATGCGCGACGTGTGGAAGTACGCGAAGGACCACGACATCCCGCTGCTGCCGCTGTACGAGGCCGGCTTTACGAGCATCGGATGCGAGCCCTGCACCGCCGTGCCCTTCGATCCAGAGAACCCCCGCTCGGGCCGCTGGCAGGGCCAGAAGCTCGAGTGCGGGATCCACATTCAGGTGAGATAGAAGACCTAAGCGCGCTTCGAGTGCGTCGTGCGCGGCGCGGACGTCGGCGAGCGGCAGGATCCGGTCGATGCGCACCTTCAGCTCGCCGGCCGCCACCCACGCGAAGACGTCGCCCATCCGCTCGAGGATCTCCTCGCGCGTCGCGGAATAGTGATTGAG
>DASTDQ010000658.1:0-2022 GCA_035710305.1 Vicinamibacterales bacterium
GCAGCACCGGAGCGTTCTACTTCGAGGACCTGCCCGAGGGGACGCACTCGGCCGTGATCCATGAGCGCGATGGCCGCACCTGCGCGTTCACGGTGATTGTGCCTGCCTCGGACAGCACGGTCGTGAATCTCGGAACGCTGCGATGCGAGTCCCGTCCCTGACCGCGCGGTTTGGCTTGCGCGGTCTGATGATCGCGGCTCTGTGCCTTGCCGGCGCGACCAGCGCGGCCGCGCAGCAGGCCCCGTCCTGCACGATCTCGGCGGTCTCGGTGGCGTTCGGCAACTACAACGTGTTCACGGCGACGCCGGTCGATTCCGCCGGCAGCGTCACGTTCCGATGCAACGCCGCCGCCGCAAATATCTCGATCACGCTCAGCAAGGGCACCAGCAGCACCTTTGCGCCGCGGACAATGACCAGGGTCGGCGAGGCGCTCAACTACAACCTGTACCTGGACGCGGCGCGCACGAATGTCTGGGGTGACGGTAGCGGCGGCACGTCGACCTACACCAACGTGAACCCACCGAACAACCAAAACGTGACTCTACCGATATACGGGCGTATTCCCGCGAGTCAGGACGTGAGCGCGGGCCTCTATTCGGACACGGTGCTTGCAACAGTCAATTTCTAGCCGGCCTAGAAGTTGACGGTGACGACTTGCAGGTCTTCGTTCTCCGGGGAGCGGCTGAAGTGCGTGGTTTGCAGCCTGAGGCGTTGAGACCCAAACCGCGGAGCCGTCAGACCTGGCGCGGCACCCGCACTGCACTTGAGCGTCACCGACGCGAAGCGCTGGCTTGCGGGTGTGGCATCCACGGAGCAGGATCGCACGACCGTCACGCTGACGGCGAGCGGAGCGCTCGTGGACGCGGCGAGCGCGGGAGTCGAGCCGAGAACGACAGCGAGAATGACGTCTCTCGAACGCTCCATGTGTTTCAGTGCTCGTCCTGATACTGCTCCTTCAGCCTGGCGACAACTGCGGGGTCGGCGAGCGTCGTCGTGTCGCCAAGGGTCTTGCCCTCGGCGATGTCCCGAAGCAGTCGACGCATGATCTTGCCCGAACGCGTCTTGGGAAGGTCGGCGGAGAAGATCACGTCGTCCGGCTTTGCGATAGCGCCGATCTTCTTCACGACATGCTCCTTGAGCTCGGTGATGAGCATCTCGGAGCCCTGCGACCCTTCGCGCAGCGTGACGAACGCGGCAACAGCCTGCCCCTTGATCTCGTGAGGCCGGCCCACGACGGCCGCTTCCGCCACACGAGGGTGATCGACCAGCGCGCTCTCGACTTCCATCGTCCCGATCCTGTGACCCGCAACGTTGAGGACGTCGTCGACCCGGCCGAGCAGCCAGAAGAAGCCGTCCTGGTCGCGCTTGGCGCCGTCCCCGGTGAAGTAGACGTCTGACGTCCACCGGCTCCAGTACTGGGACACGTACCGCTGGGGATCGCCATAGATGCCGCGCAGCATCGACGGCCACGGCCTCGTCAGCGCGAGAAGGCCGCCGCCTGCGCCCTCGACGTTGGCGCCCTTGTCCGTCTTGATCTCCGCCTTGATGCCCGGGAATGGTCGCGTGGCCGAGCCTGGCTTGGTAGAGGTGATACCGGGCAGCGGGGTGATCATGATCGCGCCCGTCTCGGTCTGCCACCACGTATCCACGACGGGACAACGCTCGCCGCCGATGTAGCGGTGATACCACACCCACGCTTCCGGGTTGATCGGTTCGCCGACCGATCCCAGCAGCCGCAGGCTCGACAGGTCCCGCCGCATCGGCCACTCGGTTCCCCAGCGCATGAACGCGCGGATCGCGGTCGGAGCGGTGTAGAAAATCGTCACGCCGTAGCGCTCGACGATGTCCCAGAACCGATCCTTGCGGGGCCAGTCAGGCGCACCTTCATACATGACGACGGTGGCACCGTTGGCCAGCGGCCCGTAAACGACGTAGCTGTGTCCCGTGACCCAGCCGATGTCGGCCGTGCACCAGTAAACGTCGTCCTCCTTCAAGTCGAACACCCATTTGCTCGTCGCGTAG
>DASTDQ010000659.1:0-7074 GCA_035710305.1 Vicinamibacterales bacterium
CTTCGTGTTCGGCAGCGCCACGGACGCCAGCTTCTGACACGGAGCCGCGTCGGCGGCAAGCAGGCTCGAGAGCATCAACGCGACTGGACTCAGCATGTAAACCTCTCAGCGAATTGAAGCGAACCGACAGGAGTGTATCACCGTGACTCCTCCACACACGTCATGCGGAAAGTCCATTCAATTTGCGGTAGGCTGCTCGACCCGGTCGATCACGATGACTTCGATCGGGGCAGTCGTCGGTTCCAGCTTCAGCCCGAGTTGCTCCTGCAATGCCGTGAAAACGGACGGTGCCGCATCGGCTACAGCCCCCGAGGCGGACAGCGGCGCGTACTCCAGCTGAAAATCGAACGAGCCCCTGAGGCCGGACTGGTCCAGGACCGGTCGATCGAGGATGCCCGACAGCCCGTCGGCTAGTTCCGCCGTCGATGAACCGGTCCCACGAATGATCCCCCTCAAGGGGAAGACGCTGAAGGACCGCTTGCCGTCCTTCGCCCTCTCTAGCCGTGCGCCGCCACGTGCCGCCAGCAGCATGTACGCCGGGAGTTGCTTCCTCTCGCGATGAATGAGGAGGCCGAACCGTTCGGCCAGCAGTGTCTGCATCATCAGGCGGAGCCGCTCCTGATTCGGATTCCCCTCCGTTGTTGCGACGACGTCGAACCGATGTAAACGGAGCCAGTCTGGCCCTCCGGTCACCTGGTAGGGCTTCACCCCATATGCCTGCCGAATCAGGTCACGGAGCGTCGTATTGTGGACCGTGATGCGGCCCGGATCGCGGGTCGATCCCGAACTGGCGTCGCCAGACGTGTTCGGCCGAATCGACGCCACCTCGAACGATGGACCTCTCTGTGCCTCGCCCGTGATGACGTCGAGACACAACAGCACGGCGCCGGCCACCATGAGAATCCGGGATCTGAATATCATCGTGTCACCTGTCCAGAACATGCCGCGCGAAGTCGTCCCAGTTCGCCACAGTCAGGTCGGCATCAGATGACGAAGCGTTCCGGTTGCTCGGATTGAACCACACCGCAGTCATGCCGGCGGCCTTCGCGCCGGTGATGTCGGTGTCGAGCCGATCTCCCATGACCCAGATGTGCTGGGGCGCGATTCCGAGCCGTGCCGCTGCCGTCTCGAACAAGAGCGCGTTCGGCTTTCGAACGGCATAATCGGCGGAGACCATGACAAACGCCAGATGGTCCACAAGCCCGTGCGTGCCGAGCTCGTAGCGGATGACCGGCTCGCCGAAACTCGTATTGCTCACAACGGCGGTCGGTATGCCCGACCCGTGGAACTGCTGGAGCGCCTGCCGGACACCGGGCATCGGCCTCGTTCGCACCGACGCCCTCCAGAACCCCATCTCCAGCTCTGTCATCGGGATGTCGAATCGGATCCCGAAGAAGTCATGGATCAGCCTGGTCAGCGCCGGCCACGGGGTTTCGAGATGAACCTCGTCCCGGCGGCCCGCAACCTCTCGCGCAATCCGGCTCGCCCTCTCGAGGACCTGCTCCAGGGTCACATGGGCCGGTCGATACGACGCCCGCGCGAGCAACCACTCATTCCCCGCCCGCAGGTCGACACCCACTTCTTCCACCAGCGTGCCGCCGTAGTCGAAAAGCAACCCTCGTGGTGACATCGGATCCTGATTCTCTCAGAAGGATTCGGGGATAATGGCGCGGGAGCGACGACATGACGATCCGATTCGTGAAGGCCGCGGTTCTCGTGATCTTCCTTGGCGGAGCCATCGTCGCGGTCGGCGCTCAACGCGGGCAGCCCGGCGCGGCCTGCGACAAGGCGTGCCTGCAACAGATCGCCGACGCGTATCTTGCGGCGCTCGCGGCGCACGACCCGTCGAAGGCGCCGATCGCTCCCGACGCCAGATTCACGGAGCAGGCGCAGCCCATGAAGATCGGCGAGGGGCAGTTGTGGACGCTGACGGTCGATGCGCCGATCACCTTCAAGATCCCTGTTGCCGATCCCGTCGTGGGCCAGATCGGCCTGATCGTCGTGCTCAAGGCGGCGTTGCCGCCGGCACCCCCGCGCGGAGGCGGCGCCGGTCCGGCGCCGGCCGCGCCCGCGGGGCCGCCCACGGTGCAGCTGGCGCTGCGGCTCAAGGTGCAGAACCGCCGGATCACCGAAGCCGAGCACGTGTTCGCCCGCATCGCGGCGCCGGCGCAAATCGCCGCGCTGCAGACGCCGCGCCCGGCGTTCCTGGCGACGGTGCCGCAGGCCGAGCGGATGCCGCGAAGCTGGATGTTCCTCCTCGCTAACGCCTACTACGACTCGCTCGTCCTCGGAGACGGCGAGCTCACGCCGTTTGCCGACGACTGCGGCCGCCGCGAGAACGGCATGCATACGGCCGGCGTGGGGCGGCCGGCGCCGGTCGGCCCACCGCGCGCGGGCGGACCTGGCGGCCCTCCCGGCGGCGGACCACAGTTGCCGACCGGATGCGCCGAGCAGCTGACCGCGCGTGCGATGACCTACATCGGGAGCATCGATCTGCGCCGCATCTGGATCGCCGACGAAGAAGAGGGGCTCGTCTTCGCCTACACGATGTTCCGGCATCCGCTCGATGCACCGAACAAGAACTACCCGGTGCTGCTCCCGGACGGGACGATCAGCGATCGGATCATGAACTTCGAACCGTTCGACCTCGAGGCGGCGCACATCTACAAGATCTACGGCGGCAAGATGCACGAGATCGAGGCCATGGGCTTCACGCTGCCGCTCAACTCGAAAAACGGCTGGAGCCCGTTCATCAAGTAGTCGCCTCGCCTCCATGTGGGCCATAAGACAACACCCACACGTTGAATCCTGACGCGAGCGCCATCTCACGATCGAATCAGACGTCGGCTGCAAGCAATTGTCAGCCAGCGGGACCACCAGACACAAAGGGCCGAGGGCTCCTAAGCCGCTTCCAGAGGAACGCGACATATGCCGCTCGACGACGACGCAATGCCTCCCCGCCATCTTCGACTAGAAAGTCATCCGGGACGCCATCCAACGCCGACTCGAGGGCTCCTCGATGGACACGCGTCGCCAGCGACTCGTCCATCGCCGCCACGCGAGTGGCTCGCGATCGCAGCACATGGTCCGTGACCGACCACCGGCCGCTTCGGGGCGACGCCTCGGTCACCGCCGGCCAATCATGCTGGAATCCCAAGGCGGCACCGTGATCGACCAGCCACAGTTGGTTGTGCGACCACAAGAGATTCGGATTCTTGACCGTACGATCCGGGTTCTGAACCAAGCCGTCGAGCCACACAATGGTCGACGCGAGCTCGTGATCCACCCGCCGCTCGTCACCCGGACGGAAGCTCTGAGCGTTTGGCAACAGCTGAAATCCGAGATTTCGCCCGATGCTCGATCGAAGCAGCTGCCCGAGTTCCTGGTGCGGATCATCGATCGGAATGCCCGGCGGAATGTCGATCAGCACGCGAGCGGGGACAGACAATCCCAGCGCATCGGCCAAGGCGCCCACCACGATTTCGGCCACGAGGCTCGTCGGCCCTTGAGCGGCGCCACGGAGCTTCGTATAGAAGACTCCGGCGTCGGTGTCGACCGTCACCGGCCACGAACTGCCACTGCGGTCGGCGCGAAGCACACGGTGTGCTCGATACGTCTCCATCGGAGTGCCGAAGTGTCAGACTGGCAGCAGGTTTAGCCGCTCTCTACAGGATAAGGCCCGTCCTCGAACACCTGCGCGTGATATCCCTTGCTGCCGACTGCCCTGGCGAGGGGGCTAAACACTTCGTCCCCGCGCCCCAAGCCGTCGAGAATGCCCCGGAAGTCGAAGCGTGGTCGCCAGCCCAGCTCCTTCTGAGCACGATGATTGACGTAGACACGATCGATCCCGGGAAGCATTCGCCAGCCGCGCGGGCGGTACACCTCTTCGTAGTCGGGGAACAGACTGCGAACCACCCCTGGAGCGTCAGTACGAAGTTGACTCAGGTGCGCCCGCTCAAACGGGCTGGTTGCACTCACGACGTATCGCGCGAATCCGATTTCAGCCGTTCGCTCGGCTGCGAGAATATGCGCGTTAACCGCATCAGCGAGGTCGAGCCGCCGATACAGGTACTCGTTCACCTTGAGATTGAGGTCGTCGTACTGTCGCCGCAGTTCTTTGTCGTCATCCGCTTCCGGAAAGAACCGGGAGGTTCGGAGAACGATACACGGCAAGCCTCGCGACCGGAAGAACAGCTCGCACAGATCCTCAGCGGCCTTCTTCGTCACCCCGTAGATGTTCCTCGGTACCGACTCGACGTCTTCGTCGATCCAGGCCGCCGGCTGGCCATCTGAGGGTCTCAGTGCGCTGCCGAATGCGCTCGTCGTGCTGCTGAAGACGATGCCGGACACGCCGCTTTCCAGTGCCGCCTCGAGAACCGTGAGTGTTCCCGCAACGTTGGTCTCGACAAAGGCCTGGCGTGAGTGCGTCGCCACATGGGGCTTGTGAAGCGTCGCAGCATGGATGACGACATCGACTCCATGCAGGCAGCTGCGAACGAGGTCTCGATCTGAGACCGAACCGACATGCGTCGTAAAGGGTGACTCGACCAGATCGAGACCCACGACCTCATGTCGATGCTCCCGCAGGGTCCTCACGAGACCTTCGCCGAGGTGCCCAGCGCTTCCCGTCACAAGCACGCGCATTCGATCTCGATTCCTTCGTAGTCTGCCCCAACGGTCCGGTTCACCGGCGCCGAGAAGCGGCGCGCGAGCGACGCGGCGGCGTTGGGTGCCCGGATGTCAGCCATCCGTCATCTTTGCCGTCCGAATGCGCAGCATGTGGTTGCCGCCCCGTTGAAACTCGTACGGAACGCTTTCGATCGTCACATCGTGACCTGATGCGCGAAGGTCCGCAACGCTGCGGTCGACGTACGGCGAGCGCTGACCGCCGAGAGCCAGCAACGGGAAGACCCGGACCTCTCGCGCAACACGACACAACTCTCGAAGCGAGTCCCGATGAAAGTCCTCGCCGAGCTGAGCACTGTAGAGGAACAGCAGGTGCGAGCAGAGGGCGAGGTCGAAGGACCTATCGGCGAAGGGAAGCGTCGGCAGTTCCGCCTCAACGTATCGACCGTCAGCCCGTCCCTGCCCGTAGTCGCTGAGGAATGCCTCCATTGCCGCCATTCGAACCTGACCAAGTTCGTCGACCGAGCGAATCGAACTCCACACGAACTCGTCACTGTTGCGCCGAGTCTGGTCGATTATCTGGTCGTACGTCGCAACGATGCGCTCCCGAATGTGCGCGGCGTCCCAGTGATAGATCGGATCACAGGATGTCACGGCCATGCCCCGACGCGTCGCTTCGGCATTGAAGCTCGCGGGGCCGTCGCCGCAGCCCAGGATCCTGAGCGCACAATCGTCGCTGCCCAGAGCGAACATGCTGCAATACTCGTCGAACGACCGCCCCCACGGGACGACTTGTTCCAGCGTAAACATCCGGCCTGTCGTTTGGTATGGCTAACGTCTGCGCTGAGCCGCGGCCTCAGCCGCCCGTACCAGGCGCAAGAGCCGCGACGGCTCCAGCGCATGTTCGGCCGTTCAATTGAGCCTAACCAGACTACTTCTCGCTGATGTACAAGACGTTGGGCGCGGCGGTTCTGGCCAGAGCAATGTCAGGGTAGCCGTCCCGATCGACGTCACCAAGCGCGAATCCATACGCGCTACCTTTGCCATCGCCGAACCGCACCTCGGTAAAGGTCCTTCCGGTGCCGTCGTTGAAGAACACGGCCGGTGCGGCATTCCAGATGTACCCAATCACCACATCCGGTCTGCCATCGCTATTGAGATCGCCGGCGGCAATGGCATACGGGACCCGGCTTCTGTCGGTCACCTCGAAGCCAGGAGACAGCGCGCCCTTGCCGTCGTTCAAATAGACGACCATCGATGCCTTCCCCTCATCACCGACCACGAGGTCCTGCGAGCCGTCGCCATCAAAGTCAGCTGCCGCACCCACCCGAGCGGTCGCATCGGGTGGACCGAACGGAACGGTCCGGGAGAAATTCCCGTGACCATCGTTAATGAAGATCAGGCTCTGGCCCCTGTCTCGGTACGGGACTGCGATGTCGATGAATCGGTCGTTGTTGAAGTCCGCGGGGACCACACTCGTGGCCGACCCGATCGGGATCGCCGTGCACGGGTGGCGAAAGCCTCCGGTGCCGTCGTTCAGGCACATCTGGCTCGGGCCTGGCCGGTTTGCAGCGAGCACGTCAGGCCTCTTGTCACCGTTCAGATCGGCTACGGCAGCATTCCTCGTCGACCACTCTGGGAGGCCCCAGGCACCTGCGACACGGAAGCGACCCTTGCCGTCATTTACATAGACGAGTTTTCTGTCTGGAGCATCATTACTGACCAGAATATCCAAGTCGCCATCGCCGTCGATGTCAGCCAGGACTGCTGCGTACGTGCGGTCTGCCATTGGGGCAAGGTCTGTGGCCACAAACCTGCCATGCCCGTCGTTCAAGAGAACTCGATCCACCAAAGGCGTATGACGTCCCTTGGCGAGCACAAGATCCAGATCTCCGTCGCCGTCGAGATCGCCGGCGCTCACATTGGCGGAATTCTCAGATGTCTCTTCGAGGTTGACAGGCGATGGAAAATGTCGAAGCGTCACTTGACCCTGTCCCGCGCCGGCCACGATCAGGACACCCGCGACGATGATGCCAACGTGTTTCAGCATGAGTCTCTCCTGTCAACCGTAACGACTTGCACTGTCGCAGGATTGTAAACGGCCTAACGGCTTGCGATGAGCCGCGCACTGCGGCGAGTCGCAATCACGGACGATGGTGAGTCGGCTCCATCGCGAGGTTAGACCGCCCCATGACTCACCAGCCTCGCCCATGGTCGTATGTCGAGCGATTTGCGGGATGAATACGGTAGCCGTCATAGCACAGCTTCCTCAATATCGCCGCTGGCCTCAAGTGCCAGCTTGCCCATGTCAACGCAGAATCACCATTGTTGTCCTTGGCATCAACCACGGCGCCTGCATCGAGGAGCAGCTGAATCGCGTCCTCTGTACCAAAGGCGGCAGCACGATGAAGCGGCGTCTCCCCTTTCGTTCTGCAGTCGCGCATGAAG
>DASTDQ010000660.1:0-3999 GCA_035710305.1 Vicinamibacterales bacterium
TCGAGGACGACGGTTCGTGGCGCGCTCTGGATCGAAGGCGGCAAGATCGTTGGCCGCGGCGCGGATCCGCCGGCCGGCGCCCGCGGCGAGCGGATCGATCTCCAGGGGCGCTGGGTCATACCCGGGCTGGTCGATCTCCACACGCACTCGTTCGGGAACAACGCGCCAGGCGCAGTCGATCCCGTCGGCACACAGGCGATCGCCACCAGGATCCTCAGGGCTGGCGTCACTGCCTTCCTCGATCTGTTCAACGATGAGAGGACGATCTTTGCGCTGCGCGATCGGCAGCGCGCCGGCGAAATCGGCGGCGCCGAGATCTTCGCGTCGGGTCCATGCTTCACCGCGACAAAGGGGCACTGCAGCGAGTACGGCACCCCGACGCGCATCATCGACTCGCCGGCCGACGTGCAGAAGCAGCTCGCCGAGCTCGCCCCGAAACAGCCGGACGTCATCAAGGTCGTCTACGACCACGGCCAGGGCACGCTCCCGAGCATCGACCGCGCGACGCTGGAGGCGCTCGTCGCCGGTGCCCGCGATCGCGGACTGAAGACAATCGTCCACATCGGCACCTGGGAGGACGCCAGGCACGCCGTTCTCGCCGGCGCGGCCGCCTTGACGCACGTCGCCCGTGACGGACCGGTGCCCGACGATGTCGTGTCCCTGATGGCCAAGCGGCGGACGATCCACATTCCGACGCTCACCGTGCACACCGACATGCAGGCGTTCACCGAGACGCCTGCGCTGCTCGACTCTCCGCTGATGGCGGCGCTGACGACCGACGCCGTTCGAAATGCGTACCGGAAGGCCCCCGCGCTGTCGCCGGAGCAGATCGCCAGACGCCGCGCGGCCGGCGAGCGCGCGATCGCCTCCGTCAGCCGGCTCCATGCTGCCGGCGTACCGATGCTGACGGGGACCGACGGCGGCAACCCGGGTGTCATCCAGGGCTACTCGGTCCACCGGGAGATGACTCGCCTGGTCGAAGCGGGGCTGTCGCCATGGGAGGCGTTGTCAGCGGCGACAGTCGGGCCCGGCGAGTTTCTGGGCCGCGCCTTTGGCGTTCGGGCGGGCGCTGCCGCGAACCTCGTCGTGATCGACGCCTCGCCGCTCGACGACATCGCGAACACGCAGCGCATCTCGCTGGTGGTGATGCGCGGACACATCGCCTACCGCCGCTGATCAGCTAGACTCGGCGCATGCCTTTCCTCGTCGGGTGCCTTGCGCTGTCGGCGCCACGATTCGCCATCGCGCTCGTGGTGCTCTTCAGCGACTATATCGGCCGCGCCTACGAGACGGCCCTCTGGCCGTTCATCGGATTCCTGTTCATGCCGTTGACGACGCTGGCCTACGCGTGGGCGATCAACAGCCGCGGGTCCGTGGAGGGCGTTCACCTGATCGTAGTCGTCATAGCAGTCCTGGTGGATCTGGGTCTTGCCGGCGGTTCAGCCTCGGAGCGGAGGCGCAAGCGCAAGCGTGAGCGCTAAACAGTATCCGGAGCCGGGTTCGGTTCTCGGTTCGTGGTTCCTACGGTCCGGCTGAAGCCGGACACTACGATCGATTGGTGTGCGCGGCGTAAGGGTGTCCGACTTCAGCCGGACTTGCGAACGTGAACGCGAACCGAGAAGTGAGAAGCGAGAAGTGTGAACACACGATCTCTGAGGGTCGACTCAAGTGATTTGACCTTAACCGCTATCTCCGCGCTGCCGTCGAAGCAGCACGATCCCCGAGACGCCGATGACGACGTGGATGGTGATCAGCGCGGCGGCTCGCGCCACGCCGAACCCGTCGAACATGGCCACGAGATCGACGGGCAGCCACACCAGCAGCTCCCACGCCGCGACGGTGACGACGAGCATGCGGGCTCGCGCCGGGACGCGCGAGAAGATCAGCATCATGGCGCCGAGCAGCGCCCATGTGAGAACGCCCGGCAGTCCCGCGATCCGAATCCCCCGAACGGCCAGTGCGTCGAGCGTGCCGGCCTCAGTCGAGGACCAGATGGCCGCGAACTCGTTCGGATCGAAGAGCGCCGCGAGCGCCAGCCCGCCGCCTTCGAACACGTACAGCACGCCGACGATGCGCAGCCACCACTGCAGCGGCTTCATCGCCGGGCTCGCGGCTTCCTGGCGCCCACGAACTTCACCGCCCCCTCGAGCCGCTCGCGAAGGGCCTTACGGCTGATCTTCGAAAGCCGCACCAGGACGGCCGGATAGCCGCGATAGTGATCGGTCAGATAGTACGCGTCCGGCTCCGCCGCGAGCAGGAACTCGCGCTCGACCGATCCGATTCGAACCATGAGCGAGCCAGGCTCCGCCGACGTGTGAACCGCCTCGCACGCCAGGAGCTTGCCGCGGACTGTGAACCCCGTGCCTCGGGGCGAGGTGTGCTCCTCGACGTCCGGCAGCGTTCGCGCGATCTGCTTGACAACGTCGAAGTCCATGCCGCGTCGTGTTGCCACTGTTCTAGGGCTCGGGGCTCAGGGACCAATGACCAAGTACGGACCCAGGACCAAGTACGGACCCAAGGACCAAGAACAAAGCACCAAGAACCAAGTCAGTCGCGAGGCGCGACGTCGCGGCTCTCGATCAGCCACTTGCCGTTCTGCCTGACCAGCAGGTCCACGCTGCGGCCGGCCGCAGCCAGGCGTGGCGGCGTGTTCTGGCCGCCTGCGCCGAACACCGTCTGGTAATAGGCGTCGATGCGCGCGTGGTCCTTGTCGATGAACGAGATCTGCGAGTTCAGGGTCATGTGATACATCGGCGCCTGTGGCTCGCCCTTCGCAGCGGCCGCGGTCTGCCGCGCCTTGATGTCGGCAATCATCTTCGTGAGCGCGGCGCGCCCCTTGGTCGGGTTCGCGCCGCCGGCGCTGAACTGGCCGGTCTCGGTGTAGGCCGACGCGTACGCTTCGGCATTCGCCGTGTCGAGCGCGCGCGTGTAGCGCCACATCAACGCTTCGATCTCGTCGCGATCGCGGGCTTCGCGCATCGTGTTGTCCTGCGCGCCGATCCCAATGGACGCCCACGCGATCGCGCCCGCGACCGCCGCCACTGCCATCATCCTCGTCATCTTCATCACAGGCTCCTCACAGTGAATGCCTCGACTGCCCGTCTGCCTCGCGGGCTGATTCTACCGCCATCTCAGATCCCGTCTTCTCTTGCCCCCTGCCCCCTGCCCCCTGCCGCCTGCCCCCTGCCCCCTGCTCCGGGCCCCCTGCCCCCTGCCCCCTGCCCCCTGTGTGACAATGCGCGCCATGGATACCGTCTCGATGCAGGCTCGCCAGGGGCAGGGGCTGAACCGGTGGCTGCCCTGGATCGGGTGGCTCTTCTCCGCCGCCGCCGTCTTCATCCTGCTCATGAGCGCGCGGTGGAAGCTGACGTCCGCGCCTTTCTACGTCAAGGAGTGGGGAAGGATCGGCTGGGACCCGGGCATGCTGCCGCTCGTCGGAACACTCCAACTGACGGGCGTCGCGCTGTACCTGACGCCGCCCACGGCGGTGCTCGGCGTGGTGCTGCTGACGGGCTATCTGGGCGGCGCGATCTCCCAGTACACGCGCATGCAGGAGCCGTATCCCGTTCTGGTCCCGTTGACGACGGCGCTGTTCGCGTGGGCGGGCATCTACCTGCGGGAACCGCGCCTGCGTGCGCTGCTGCCGTTCCGCCGGCGGTCGCCCTAGGATCTCTTTCCCCCGAGCGTCGTCCTTTGTCCTTGGTTCATAGTGCGTGGTCCGTCCCTGGCCCTTGGTCCGTCCTTTGTCCCTCGTCCTTGGTCCTCTGCGGACCCTGGGGACCTTGGACCACAGCACGGACCGAGGACCAAGGACCAAGGCCGAAGAACCAAAGTCTCGCGCGCTGCCACGGTCTGAAGAGCGCGCCAGTCAGCGGGCGTACACGTTCATCTCCTTGCCATCGGCCAGCACCACCTTTTCCAGCCTGATGATCTTCTGGCCTTCGGAGAACTGATAGCCGCTGCCCGTGATCACGTCGCCCGGCTTGACAGTCGTCATGG
>DASTDQ010000661.1:0-3772 GCA_035710305.1 Vicinamibacterales bacterium
GGAGCTGCTGTTCACGCGCAACAGCGCCGAGCCTCTCGCGCTGGCCGAGGACGATCCCGCCCTGCTGCTCGTGGAGCGGATCCGCGACGAGGCCCATCGCTTCGCGGTGACCTTCCACCGGAAGGCGCGCTCGATGCGCGATCTGCGCTCCGAGCTCGATCAGATTCCCGGCGTCGGACCGCGCCGCCGGCGGGCGCTGCTGGGCGCCTTCGGGAGCCTCGCCGGCGTCCGGCGGGCGACGCGCGAAGAGCTGGCGGCCATCGTCGGCGCGAAGACGGCAGGGGCGGTGATCGACTACTTCGCGAGGTCTGCGTAACGCCCGCCTTTGCCGCTGCGCGGCTTCGGCGCGGCTAGCGCACCCTCGCACCTTCGCACCCTCGCACCCTCGCACCTTCGCACCGTTAGATTGAGTCTCAGTTCGATTCTCAGGTTCGGCGCCTGCGCGCGCGCCGTGCTAGGGTCGCCACGCGATGCGCAATTGCGGTTGGCGGTGGCTGCTCGTGGCGTTCGTGTTCACCCTGACGTGGCAGGGGAGCGCGAGCCAGGCGGGCGCGGAGCAGACACCCGCGCGCTCGGCGCGCGAGGTCTATCAATCGTCCTGCGCTGCCTGCCATGGGATCGACGGTCGTGGCGCCCCCGCGGCGCAGGTCGGCTTCGACACGCCGCTTCCCGATTTCACCGACTGCAGCTTCGCCACCCGCGAACCCGATGCCGACTGGTTCGCGATCGCGCACGACGGCGGGCCCGTTCGCGCCTTCCACCGCCGGATGCCCGCCTTCGGCGAGGCGATTGACGCTGGCGAGATCCAGCAGTCCATTGACCACATTCGCGGGTTTTGCGGCGAGCCGGCCTGGCCTCGAGGCGATCTCAACCTGCCCAGACCGCTGGTGACCGAGAAAGCCTTCCCCGAAGACGAAGCCGTATTCAGCACGGTCGTCGGGACCGGGGCCGCCGGGACGGTGACGAACGAGTTTCTCTACGAGCGGCGTTTCGGCGCGCGCAATCAGATCGAAATCGCCGTGCCGGTGGCGATGGCGGAAAGCTCGGGCGGCGCGTGGAGCCGTGGGCTCGGCGACGTGGCCGTGGCGCTCAAACGCGTGCTCTTTCACAGCCTGAACAGCGGGAGCATCCTGAGCGCGACCGGCGAGCTCGTGCTGCCGACGGGCGACGATGCCGAAGGGCTGGGTAAGGGCGTCGGCGTCGTCGAGCCGTTCCTCACCTACGGGCAGCTGTTTCCACGAAACGCGTTCCTGCAGGCTCAAGCCGGAGCCGAACTGCCGTTCGACCGGGCCGTCGCGTCCAACGAGGCGTTCTGGCGTGTCGCCTTCGGGCGGACCTACGAGCAAGGCCGGTTCGGCCGCGCCTGGTCGCCGATGATCGAGCTGCTCGGCGCGCGTGAGCTCGTGGCGGGCGAGCCCGCCACGTGGGATCTCGTACCGCAGATCCAGGTCTCGTTGAGCAAGCGGCAGCACGTCCTGATCAACGGCGGCGTGCGCATCCCGCTCAACGAGCGCGGAGAGCGTCACGTCTCGGTCCTGACCTACGTGTTGTGGGACTGGTTCGACGGCGGTCTCTTCGACGGGTGGCGGTGATGCGCCGTCTCGCTGTCATCGCGGCGTCCCTCGCATGGCTCCTGGCGGCGCTCGTGCAGTCGCCCCGCGCGCAGGAGCCGCAGGCCGGTCCACACGCCGGCGTTGCCTTCGACACATCCGACAACTGCCTCGCCTGCCACAACGGCCTCACGGCCTCGTCAGGCGAGGACGTGTCGATCGGCGTCGCATGGCGTGCGTCGATGATGGCCAATGCCTCGCGCGACCCGTACTGGCTGGCCGGCGTGCGACGGGAAACGATCGATCACCCTACGAAAAGAAGTGTCATCGAGGACGAGTGTTCCATCTGCCACATGCCAATGGCGACGACGCTGGCGCGGGCAGCGGGCCGGCCGGGTGAGGTGTTTCGACTCGTGCCGGGCGCGGGCGACACCGAAGAGCACCGCCTGGCCGCCGACGGGGTGTCGTGCACGTTGTGCCATCAGATCTCTCCGGATCGGCTCGGCACGCGCGAGAGCTTCGTCGGCGGCTTCACCATCGCACCGCCCGAGAACGGCGAGCGGCGGATGTTTGGTCCCTTCGACGTGACGGCCGGGCGCGCCGCGCTGATGCGATCGGCCACGGGCGTGCGGCCGACCGAAGGGGAGCACATCCGCCGCTCGGAGGTGTGCGCCACCTGCCACACGCTGATCACGGAGGCATTCGGTCCTTCAGGCGAGGTGATCGGCTCGCTGCCGGAGCAGATGCCGTACATCGAATGGCGCCACAGCGCGCTGGCGGAGGAACGAAGCTGCCAGTCCTGCCACATGCCGGCGGCGGCCTCCGCGCCGGTCGCATCAGTGGTGGGGGAGCCGCGCGAGCGGCTGGCGCGCCATACCTTCCTCGGCGGCAACGCGTTCATGCTGCGGATGCTGAACCGCTTTCGCGCCGAGCTCGGCGTGACCGCTCCGTCGCAGGAGCTCGACGCCGCGGCGCACGCCACCCTTCGACAGCTCGCGGAGGACACGGCCTCGGTCTCGATCGCGCGCGCGGCCCTGGTCGGCGGCCGCCTCGAGGCCGACGTCGTCGTGAGCAACCGCACCGGCCACAAGCTTCCCACCGGTTATCCGTCGAGGCGTGCCTGGTTGCATGTCGTCGTGCGCGATGCGAGGGGGCGGACGCTCTTCGAGTCCGGCGCGACCCAGCCGAGCGGCGCCATCGCCGGTAACGACAACGACGCCGATGCCGCACGCTTCGAGCCGCACTACGAGGAGGTCCGAACAGCCGATCAGGTGCAGATCTACGAAGCCATCATGGGCGATCGGACTGGAGGCGTGACGACGGGCCTGCTGCAGGCGACCAGCTACCTCAAGGACAACCGCCTCCTGCCTCGCGGGTTCGACAAGGCAACGGCCACGAGCGAGATCGCGGTGCGCGGCCCCGCAGCGGCCGATCGGAACTTCACTGGAGACGGCGATCGCGTCACGTACGTTATCGACCTCGCGGATGGGTCGGGGCCGTTCGAGATGTCCGTCGAATTGCGCTACCAGACGATCGCTTTCAGATGGGCCGACAACCTGCGGAGGTACAACGCCGCCGAGCCGCGCCGCTTCGTGTCGTTCTACGACGCGATGGCGGAGTCGTCCACCGCAGTCCTCGCCCGGGCGAGCGCGCGTTTCTGACGCTACTGCGGTCGAAACTCGTCCGCCTCCCAGTGTGGGCACCGCTCACATCGATCGTCGGTTGCCGGCTGACGCTCGCCTGTCCGCACGCAAACCCAGGTGGTTTCCGGCTGAAGCGACTCGTCGACGCCCGCAAGCCTGACGCCGGGGCGGCTCCACTTGCACTCCCACGCCGGCTGCTTCGTAGCAATGGCGGTCTTAATCATGGAACACCCCTCATTCCGCTGGCTGGAGGCGGAACACCAACGTCACGCTGAGCACGAAGCGCACGGGCGTGCCGTTGAGCACCAGCGGCGAATAGCGCCACTGCCGCACGGCCATTTCTGCTTCCCGATCGAGCAGCTTGTGCGCCGACCTCAACACCGTCACGTCCACGACCTTGCCGTCCTCGTCCACGATGGCCTCGAGGATGACGACACCGTGGAGTCGCGCGTCGACGGCGAACTTCGGATAGTCGGGTTCGACCCGTCGCACCAGCTGCGGAGGATTGATTTGCCCTCCGACACGAACGGGCCCGCGTTCACGCGCGGGCGGAGGGGGAGGCGGCGCCTCGGGCAGTCC
>DASTDQ010000662.1:0-3979 GCA_035710305.1 Vicinamibacterales bacterium
CCCAGAGCTCCAGAAGCCCGCTGCCGAAGCTGGCGGTCTCCGGCGTCACAGCGCCGGGGTGCAGGCAGAACTTCGAGTGATACACCACCAGGTTCACGGTGAACTTCCCGGTCATCGACTTGATTCCCACCTGGAAATGGACGATGTGGACGAGCGTGCCGTGATCGCCCTGGCGGATGCGGCGGAAGGCTCGATGCACTCCCGCAAGGAACCCGAGCGGCTCGAGGACCGGCGGCACGATGGCGGTGAGCTGTCGATCGAACTCCCGCAGCCGTGGCAAAGTGGGCATTACGAGAGCGTAGGCCGGCGCGTGTGCCACGCGGTGGCCTGCTCGTAGGCATGCGCCAGCGCGAGGACCGTCGACTCCGAGAAGTGATTGCCGCTGATTTGAAGACCGATCGGCAGGCCCGACGCGGCGAAGCCGCACGGCACCGAAATGGTCGGCAGGCCATAGATATCGAACGCGGCGGTGTTGACGAGCCCCCCGGGCCCCGGCGGCGGCGCGTCGCCCCGCCCTCCGCCCGGCCCGGGCTGGGATGGGACGATCGGCTGCGCGATGCCGCGCTGGGTTGGCGTGATGAGCAGATCGACGGTTGAGAATACGTTCCTGATGTCCCGGCGCACGACGTCCACCTGGCGACGAGCCTGCGCGTAGGTCGCCGCGCTCGCCTTTCCCGCTCCCTGGATCAAGGCGCGCGTTGGGGCCTGGTACAGCTCCGGCGTCTTCGTGATCCACGGCAGGTGGTACGCGTAGATCTCTGAATTCCACACGTCGGCAATGTTGCCTGCCGGAGGGAGCTGCACGTCCACGACGCGGGCCGTTAGCGAGCGCACGACGTCGATCGCTGCTTCGACGGCTTCGGCAACCTCGGCGTTGAGTCCGTCGAAGAAAGGACTGCGCGCGACGCCCACGCGCAGCTTCGAGGTCGGCATGCGCATCGCGCGGCTGTAGTCGGGGACCGGCGCATCCGCCGAGGTCGGGTCGAGCGGGTCGAAGCCGGCAATCGCCGCGAGCATCAACGCGGCGTCCTCGACGCTCTTGCACATCGGGCCGACATGGTCGAGCGTCCATGCCATCGGCACCACGCCGCGCGTGCTGACGCGGCCGTACGTGGGCTTGAATCCGACAATGCCGCACAACGAGGCGGGAATGCGGATCGAGCCGCCCGTATCAGTGCCCAGCGTGCCGAAGCACATGTCGGCGGCAATGGCGGCAGCCGATCCGCCAGACGATCCACCTGCGACGCGATCGAGAGCCCATGGATTGCGTACGGGCCCGTAGAAGGTCACGGCCGATGTTCCGCCGAGGGCGAACTCGTGGAGATTCAGCTTGCCGAGTATCACGGCGCCAGCCTTCTTCAGCCGGACGACGACATCCGCGTCCTGCGCTGGGACACGATCCTTGAAAACGCCGCTCGCAGCGGTCGTCAGCAATCCGGCCGTGTCGATATTGTCTTTCAGGGCAATCGGAATCCCGTGGAGCGGTCCTCGCCGCGTGCCGCGCTTGAGCTCCGCCTCCATCTCGCGGGCGGCCGTCAACGCCTGTTCACGCGCCACGGTGATGAAAGCGTTGATCGCCTGGTTGTGTCGCTCGATGCGCGCCAGGCAGGCCTCGGTGAGCTCGACCGGCGTCGTCTCCTTCCGGCGGAGCCGATCGGAGGCCTGCGCGAGTGTCAGCGTGGTCAGGTCGGTTCTTCGGCGGTTCGACTCGCCCTGCCGCCACGAGGGGGCAACGGAGCGAGCCGAATGGACGGCCGCAAGGCCGGCGATCAGGAATTCACGTCGCGTGGGTTCGAACATCGTGAGCGGTGATGAGCATACCCTGATGTCAGCCCCGCTTCTTTGGCCCTCTCGGCCTCGCGCTCGCCGGCACGATGCCGAAGCGCGGGTCGTTCCTCGCCATGCACCTCGCGACCGCTTCCATGGTGGACTCGAAGCGCCGGTGGGTGGAATCGATGTACATCCATTTTCGAAGGACGTCGTGCGGCGCCAGGGCCGTGAAGTCGGCCTGAATCGAGGCATGATGCTCGAAGCCCGTGCAGACGAGCACGCCGTGCCACGTCCAGCGGCCGGTTTTTGTGGGCTCGACGAGCACGAGCATCAATCGTTCGTGGAGGTACGCCGCGAGCCCTCCGAACATCCTCCTGGTGAAGAACGTCGAGCGCCCGGCGAAGGCCTCGAGGATCCACTCGTTGTCGAACGCCTTCATCGCGCCGGCTGCGCCGCCCGAAGATCGATGCGCACCTTTCGACCCAGGGCGCCAATCGCCCCGGCCGCCGCGGCGCGATGATCCTTCTGCCACGGAGGTCCAAGAGAGACCCGAAGGCCCTCAAGGTACTTGCGAACGGTCAGCTCGCGAACGCCGAGGCTGGCGGCCGCCGACGCGAATTCCTGGTCTCGCGGATGACGGACAACGGGGAGCCGCAAAGATGCGGCGGCCTTGGTGAGCGCGACCTCGTACATGTGGCGATCGGCAACATACACGACGTTCCCCGAGGCCAGGACATCGGCGAGCTGTTCCGGTACTTTCCGGGGCTCGGGTAGTGCGATCGCCTCGATGCGCGACTGGGGACACGCCTTGACCAGCGCCGCGAGGGCGTCACGAGCGTGAGCCAGCGAGGAGGCACGCGAGCGTTCGACGACCGCGGCGGCCTCCGTCAACGGAAGCCTGAGCCCCTCGTGATGAAACGGATTACTGGGTACCTCCGCCGCGATGAGCTCGACACGACGCCGGTCGACGACAGCGGGTCGCCGACCGTCGGCGTCGATCGTCACGAGGATGGCCCATCCGTTGTGAACCGCGGCCCCGAGCGCCGCGGGGCGCAGAAGTTGTCTGGTCATCGAAGCGGCAGCCAGATCTCCGTCTCGAGCCCGGTGGGCGGCACCGTGCGTGCGTCGTTCAAATATTCTTCCACCGACGGCGCGTTGTCGGGCTCCTCGCCGCTCTGCGCCAGCCACGTCCCGTACAGCCATTTGTACGGGCGCTCGAGCTCCGCGTACGGTCCGACGTGGAGCACCACGGCGTATCGCCCGCCGCGAATTTCGCGAGCCAGCAACTCCCCGCCCGGCTCGCGGCCGTCGGGGATCGCCAGGCAGGCATCGGCGCGCAAAGCGCTCTCAGGCGTCGCCGCCGGGTCGTCGTAGTAGATCCCGAACGTCCTCACGCTGGGCCCAAGCAGGCCCTGCCCTCCTGCCAGCGCCAGCAGCCGTTCGAACGTGCTGCCGATGTTCAGGTACGTTCCTCGATGAGGCAGTGCGGCCACCCGGATCGGGGCCGTTCGCCGGATCGTGGCCTCGTAGGTCATCGTTTCCATCGCGTCCTCCTGTGTGTTCGTGGTTCGCATGGGAACGAACGACGCCCTGTAGCGGCCCGGCGGAACGCCGTAGGCAGCCTTGAACGCCCGCGTGAAGGCTTCCTGGCTCGTGTACCCGGCGCGTCGCGCGACTCGAACAACCGGCAGCTCGCCGGTGATCAGCTCCACCGCCGCCCGGTGCAGTCGAAGCCGTCGCACGGTGTCGGCCGCCGTTTCGCCCTGCATCGCGCGATACACGCGATGGAAGTGATACGGCGAGAGACACGCCACATCGGCGAGGTGTGCCAGATCGAGCGTGTCATCAAGGTGATCCGCCAGCCACCTGAACACACGTTCGAGCCGTTCCGCGTAGTCGCTCTGCGTCGTCCGTTCGTTCATGAGGCCGATGGTAGGACGCCCGCTTTGACTTGGATTGCGATCTTGCGGGACTCCCTCAGTACCGCTCGAGCGGAAACCCGAAGGCGTACACGGCATTGTCGTAGGTCGCGACATGGATCTGGCCGATGCCGGGCCACAGGGTCTGCCGATGCGCGAATGATGTGATCGTGCTGCCGCTCGTCCACAGCTCGCGCCCCGTCGCGGCGTCGAGCGCGTAGAGCACGGCGGGCGCCGACTGGCGTGCGCGGTCAGCGGCGCTGACGCGCGCTCCGCTCGGTGGAACGTAC
>DASTDQ010000663.1:0-3950 GCA_035710305.1 Vicinamibacterales bacterium
GGTGCTCGACGTGTAGCCCGCCGCGAGCCACGGCTTCCACTTCTCGATCGCCTTCACGCTGCCGTCGCATCCGCCGTCCGCAGGGTTCACGAACGTGCCGTTGGCCAGCCGTGCCCAGCCGAGTCCGCCGCCGGGACGCCCGTCTTTGAGCGGGCAGTACGAGACCGTGACGACGTTGCCGGGCTCGAACGTGCTGCCGGTAATGCCGCGCTGCAGCAGGGATGGCGGCGCGGAGCCCTCGAAGCTCCACAGCGTTTCGGTGCCGTCCGGGTTCTTCACATTCATGCGCAGCCACGAATGCGGCACGTTGAACTCCCAGCGCACGACCGTGCCGGTCGCCACCTTCTCGATGCTCTTGTCGAACATCGCGAACGAATGATGGGCCACCGCCACGGACGCGGTCAGCAGCGAGGCGACCACGAGGACGGGCAGCACGCGGAACGCGGTCTTCATCTCCTACTCCTTCTTTCCCGGAAGCGTGGTGTTGTAGATCGGATCGCGCGACTGACCTGGCAGATCCGGAAACAACGTCGTGCCTCGCACGTCCTTGAATCCGGCCTCGCCCGGCAGCCTCGAGGTCGTCGTGCCCTTGTCGAAGACGTCGTTGCTGCTTCCCTCGCACTCCCAGTGCTGGACACGGTGGCCGGCGGCCTCGAGCTCGGTCCCGCGGCGGAACGCGTAGACGGCGCTCACGGGCCTGGCCAGGGCGTGGCGATCGTAGAAGGTGGCCTGCACCTCGAGCCGCTCGATGCCGCCCGGGTACCGCTTGAGCTCCCACGTCTCGACCGACTCGAACTGATTGCTCGTCATCGGCGACCAGCGCGTGAAATCGCCGGGCAGCAGGAATTTCGTGTGCGTCACGAGCCTGTCGCCGTCCCAGAATCCGATCGTGTCGCCATACCACGAGTGCGTGCCGTACACGTTCTTGTGCTCCTGGCCGATGTAGACACGCCGGATCCCTGGCCCGTAGTCGTTGATCAGGTACGACTCGCGCGGAAGGTTGATGAACTCGTGCGAGTAGGGCTCGAGGAGCCACCGCGGATAGCCGGGCGGCTCGCAGTGCGTCAGGCGATCGTACTGGACCTCGCCGAGCTCCTGCTGCTGGCGCCAGCGCTCCCTGTAGGCCTTTTCATATGGCGGCGTGAGCACGCCAGCGCGAACCTTGCCCGCAAACCCGGGCGGGTCGATGAAGGCGTTCATGTGTGTGTTGCCGGCGGTCACCCACAGGCCGTCCCAGCGCGGCACGGACGTGAGCGTGTGCTTCGTGCCCCCCTTGGCCTGCTCGAGGAGGTACTTGTAGTGCTCGTCCGACGTCGCGAACGCCCTTGGCGGAGCCACGACAGCAAGCGGCGGTCCATACCCGCCCCCGAATGCTCCGGGCTGCGCGAAGAGCAGCGACGGCGCGCTGACGAGTGCGAACGCGGCGACCGCAACCCGGCGGAAGATCCAGTGAGAGTTCATGACAGACTCCTGCGACCGCAGGGAATGTTATCAGGATCCACCCCCAGCCAAGAGCTGCGCCCTTGAACGGAAAGCGTGCTCACAGTGGAGTAGGATCGGCGGGCGCCCGGGCGCCCGGGTTGATCGACACGATGTGGGAGGATGCCATCATGGCCGTTCGACTATCCGTACTGTTGCTCGCGTCGCTGCCCGCCGTCGCGCAGGCACAAACCGCTCTGCCGCCCGACATCAACCCCGTGACGCTGTCGCGGCTGCCGCCGGTCACGGCGGAAGATCTGGACGAGGAAGGGAAGCAGCTATTGGCCAAGAATCCGCAGGCCAAGCCGGGGCCGGGACCCGGTCACGTCACGATCTACAGCCCACAGGGGCGCACCCTTGGAATCCCCACGGGAGTGAACAGCCCCGTCGGCGCGCGGTACTTTCAGCTCGCGGTGCTCATCATCGCGAGAGAAATCGATCAGCAGTACGAGTGGACGGCCCACGAGCCCGCCGGCTTGAAGCAGGGACTCGAGCAGTCGGTCATCGACGTCGTCAAGTACAACAGAGACGTCAAGGGGCTCTCCGACAGGGACGCCACGCTCATCACCTTCGGTCGCACGCTGTATCGCGAGCACAAGGTGAGCAGCGAGCTCTGGCAGAAGATGGTTGGGCACTTCGGGCGTCAGCACACCGTGCAGCTCATGATGATCATGGGCGACTACTTCAGGGTGGGCTTCATGATGAACGCGGTCGATCAGCACCTCCCGGCGGATCGGAAGGCGCTGCTGCCCCCGTTGAGTCGATGACCGGCGAGCCGGCCGATCACTTGAGGACTGTCTGCAGCAGATCCCCGAGTTGCGCGGCGGTGTACTGATTTCCCTCGACGTTCGCCACGAGGCTCCCCCGCCGGTCGATGAGGGCCGTCCGGACCGAATGGCTCATCAGCCCTTCGTCCGCGAAGAAGTCCACGCCGAACATGTGGCAGACGCGTTCGACGTCTTTGGCGCTGCCGGTCATGAAGTGCCACGTCGCGGGATCCACCTGCCACTGGCGCGCGTACTCCGCCAGCTTTTCGGGCGTGTCGCGGGCGGGATCGAACGTGACGGTCAACAGGACGAGGTCGCGGCCAATCCGATCCTTGAACCGGTTTCGCACCGTGGCGAAATGGTTGGCGACGCGATAGCAGAACTGCGGCAGCACGCAGCTCGTGTAGATGAAGTTCAGCGCCACCACCATGCCACGGAATTGCGACAGCGACACCTGCGCGCGTACCTGATCGGTCAGCGTGAAGTCGGGCACCGGCTGTCCAACGGCCAGAGCCTTTGGAGCGCCGCCGCTGATCGACCGCAGCAGGCGCAGCCGGCGCGCGGTCAGCGGATCCTGCTCGACGCTTTCGTAGCGGACCACCTTCACCTGCTCGATGTGGCCCGACTCCTTGCCGAGCACCAGCGTGAACGACACCCTCGTTCCGGGAACGAGGCCGCTCAGCTCCTTCGCCTCGCGCACCTCGAACGGCATCGTCATTGCCGGCATCAGACCCTTCACGGCGTCGTGCGAGACGACCACGCTTTTCCGCGCGGCGTCAACGGAGAGCACCATGCCGGTCACGGCGTGCCGCCCGGCCTGCTGGGCGTTCACGGTGACGGCAAGTGTCGTCAGCAGCGCGAGCGGAAGAATCCATCTCATGGCGTGCCGCCTCTCAATGGCTGCGGTACCCGCCGCAGCGGCTTGTACTCGCGCTCCAGCTCGGTAACCTCGAGAGCCTGATTCTTGCCCACGTCGAGGAAGCGCTGCCGCGTGTCGCTCACGGGCCACCAGACCTCTACGTCCACCTTCTGCGCGGCGCGCCCCAGGCCGATGTGCTGCTGCAGCGGAGACGCGCCAAACGATCCGCCGCTCCCAACAACACGGTGGATCGACCGCGTTCCGGCCACGCTCTGCACCGTCACCGTGATGCGGGCGCCGATGGCGGCGCGGTTGGTCCTGGTGCCGACGAGCTTCAGCGTGATCCAGTCGCCGCCGTGGCCGGGGTTCTCGAAGAGGCGCAGCGCGTGCGCGTCGCCAGGAGTAGCGCCGCCCACCTCGAACACGATCTCTTCGTCGCCGTCGTTGTCGAGGTCGGCAAAGGCGACGCCGTGGCCCTTGTGTAGTTCGCCGGTGCCCGACGAGGCGGTGACGTCCACGAACGCGGTGCCGCCCTTGTTGCGCAGCAGCACGCTCGGCACGAGCGCGCCGTACGACGGGTTGCCGGTTCCGAGATACATGTCGAGGAACCCGTCGTTGTCGATGTCGCCGAAGTTCGAGCCCATCACCATCAGCGCCATGTCGAGGCCGGCCTGCCGCGTGACGTCCTGGAAGCTCCCGTCGTGCAGATTGCGATACAGCTTCAGCGTGTTACCGTTGCGCGGAAGCCGCAGGTGCGCGCGCGCCACTTCGTCAACGGAGGTCACGTACGAGCCGACGAAGAGGTCCTGGTAGCCGTCGTTGTCGTAGTCGAAGAACCAGGTCGG
>DASTDQ010000664.1:0-3903 GCA_035710305.1 Vicinamibacterales bacterium
CGGCCCGGCGCCGACCGCACGCGCGCGCCGAGCGGCAGCGTGAGCGAGCGGACGATCTGCTCCGGCAGCCGGGCGATGCGGCGGAGCGCCGGGGCGAGCAGGATGTATGCGTTCGAGAGGCACGAGGTCGGATACCCGGGCATCCCGAACACCAGCTTCCCGTCGATGCGGCCGAAGGCCGTGGGCTTGCCCGGCTTGACCGCAATCCCGTGGAAGAGCACCTCGCCCCTGGCCGCGATCGCGTCGAGGATCAGGTCGCGTTCGCCGACGGAACTGCCACCCGAGAACACCATCAGGTCCTGCTCGAGACATTCGTCAACGGCGCGCATGAGGTCTTCGATGGTGTCGGCCGCCGTGCGCAGCGGGACCGGCACGCCGCCGTTGTCGTCGACGACCGAGGAGAGAGTGACGCGATTGATGTCGTAGATCTGTCCCGGGGCGAGCGTCTGCCCGGGATCGACGATCTCGTTGCCCGTCGAGAGGATCGCGACGCGCGGCTTGCCGTACACGCGGACGACGGTCATCCCGAGCGCCGCCAGCGCGCCGACGCGGCTCGCGTTGAGCGCCGCGCCCGGCTCGAGCACTCGCTGTCCCTTCCGGATGTCGGCGCCCTGCTGGCCGATGTTCTGACGGGGCTCGACCGGCACGAACACTGCGACGCGGCCCGATTCGTCGATGTCGGTGTCTTCGACTATCACGACGGCGTCCGCGCCATCGGGCATCGGCGCGCCGGTCGCGACCTCGGCGCACTGCCCGGCTTCGACGCGCCGCCGAGGTACCTGCCCCGTGAAGATCGTCTCGATGCGCTGGAGACGGCGGGGAGAAGAGCGCGTGGCGCCCGCGGTGTCGCCGGCTCGAACGGCGTAGCCGTCCATCGCCGCTCGCGAGAACGGAGGCACGTCGGCGTTCGAGACGACGTCCTGCGCGAGGACGCGCCCGTTGGCCTCGAGCAGCGGGACGGCTTCAGTCCGTTCGATCGGCCGGATCGCGCCCTCGACGATGGCGCGCGCTTCGTCCAACGCGATCGTCTTGCCGAACGGACGCATTTTCGAAACGCCCAACTCCCAAACTCCCAACTCCCAACAGCTCGATTCACGGCGTTGGAAGCAGTTCGTACGTAGTGTCCGGCTTCAGCCGGACCGTGACGTTCATTTCAACAGCTGCTGAATCACGTGCCCCAGCTCCGGCAGCACGAGGCGCGTCATCGCCAGCCGCACGGCGTTCTCCGACCCCGGGAGCGCGAACACGGCCTTGCGTCCCACGGTGCCGGCCGTCGCGCGGCTGAGCATCGCCGCGGCGCCGATCTCCTCGAAGCTGAGCATGCGAAAGAGCTCGCCAAAGCCGTCGAGACGCTTCTCGAGCAGCCGATCGATCGCCTCGAACGTGCCGTCGCGCGCGCTGATGCCAGTGCCGCCGGTCGTGATGATCGCCTGTGTCCCCGGGTCCGACAGCCGCTCGCGCACTCGAGCCGTGACGTGATCCGGTTCATCGCGCACGAGGTCGTGCCCGGTGATGCTGTGGCCGGCCTCCGCGAGCAGATCGCGGATGGCGCGGCCGCTCGTATCCGTGTCCGGCGTGCGCGTATCGCTGACGGTCAACACGAAGCACGGAACGGCACGCGGCGCGCGCGCTTTATGTTCGCCGACGCTCACGTCGGGATTATAGGCCCCAGGCCCCAGGGCTCAGGCCTCAGCAGGGCCCAGGGCTCAGGCCTCCGCAGGGCTCAGGGGTTCAGTCCCCAGCGGTCATAATGGAGTTCCCGGTGACTGAGCACAATCACGCTGGACAGCGTCCCACCGCGGCAGAAGCGCTGGCACGGCTGCGCGAGGGAAACGAACGATTCACTCGCGGCGAAGCGCGCTTTCCGACCATCCAGAAGGAGATCCTCGCCGACCTGGCGAAGGGTCAGCAGCCGTGGGCGACGATCCTCGGGTGCAGCGACTCCCGCGTGCCGCCGGAGCTCGTCTTCGATGCGGGATTCGGAGAGCTGTTCATCGTGCGCGTCGCCGGGAACGTCGTCTCGCCAGAAGTGCTCGGGAGCCTGCAGTACGCAGCCGTCCATCTGCGCACTCCGCTTTTCGTCGTCCTCGGCCACGAAGGGTGCGGCGCGGTCAACGCGGCTTTGGCGGCGACGTTCCAAGGCGCCCGGGATCGAAGCCGGATCGAGCGCCTCCTCGAGAACATCACGCCCGGTCTGACCGGCATCGATGCGGATTCAGATCCGGAGGAGATGCTCACGGCGGGCGTCGAGGCCAACGTGCGCTGGTCGATGCACCAGCTACTGGAAACCCCGGAGGCGAAACAACGTCAGCAGGAAGGCCTCTTGAAGCTGGTCGGCGCCGTGTACGAGCTGACCACCGGGCGCGTGCGCTTCCTGGCGTGACGAGCGGGCGGCCGGCGCCTGCGCCCGCGTACGATGAACTACGGCTTCGCCCAGGCGCTGCCGAACTGGATGTAGAAGACGCCGCCGGCTGGTCCGCCGGCGACATCGACGCCGACGTGAAGGCCGTGCTTCCGCGCCAGCTCGTAGCGGAAGCCGCCTCCGCCCGCGGCCACCTTGTCCGACAGGTCGACTTCCTCTGAGCCAGCCCAGGTGCGCCCGGCGCCCCCGAAGCCGACCACGCTGAATCGTTTCCAGAACTGCCATCGAAGCTCGGTCTCGATCTGCGCCATCTCGTCGCCGAGGTACCGCATTGCGGGTACACCGCGCTGGTAGATGAACGGCTTCACGTAGAACGGCGCGTCGCCGAGCGCCGCGGCCGCCTCTCCGCGCACGCCCAAGAAGAACCTGGTGCCCAGCGGCACGAACTGCATCGCAATCAGGCGCAGACGCTGGAACGAATCGTCGCCGCCGAGCGTCGGGCTGAACAGGCCGGCCCCGGCCTCGATGTAGGTGCCGCGAGTGGGCGTGAACAGGTTGTCTCGCGCGTCGACGGTCACGCTCGGCGTGATCCCCGCCTCGGCCGACCAGCGCGCCGTCTCGGGCAGTCCCGGCGTGCCCTCCGGCGCATCGAAGCGAACGCCCGTCTGCGCGTAGACGTACCTCGCGCCGACCCAGACGGGCGATCTACCAATACGGATCTTCGCTTCGACCACGCCGCCCGTGGGCTCGAGCTCGTAGCGCAGGGGATTCTCGGCAAGGACGCTGTCGTGGCCGATTCCGTAGTAGTCCAGGTTGACCGACGCGAAGACGACACCTGCAAGCGTCTGCAGCCGGCCGTCGAGCCAGTAGCGAAGATCGGCGGCGATCGCGCCCTTCGTGCCGTTCTCCGTTCCGAGCCCGCCAACCACGGTGATGTTGGGCCGCATCGAACCCGGAGGCTGCTTGATGAACGCCAGCCCCCCGGCGGCGCCGAAGCCGACGGCGGGTTCGGTAATCAGCTGGGCGACCGGCAGGAACCCGTAGCGTGTGTCCAGGAACTGGCTGATGTCCAGCCACCCGTCGTCGGGGGATCGGAACCTGGAGGGCGTACGCTCCGCGCTCGCCGCGGCGGCCGCTGGTTCCTGCGCCAGCGCCGCACACGGGCACGCCAGCAGGAGGGCGATCGTGCCCAGGACCCCCAATGCGCGCGACCGTCGCGCAAGCGTGAGCCCGTGAGAGGATCGCCTCATGGAGTTTGGCAGCTTCGTCATCGTTGCGGTGATGGTTCTGTTCGTCGCGGCGGTGGTCAAGGCCCGGCGTCGGCGGACCCACACGGGAGGCCCCGGCCCGGGCGCGACCGGCTTCATCTACGAGCTGCTGAGCGAAGACAGGCGCAACGCGATCGCGATCATTGCCGAGGAGAAAGCCGAGGCGCGGGATCCCGAGACGGCCGACGGCAACCTGCCCGAGCTCGAGCGGCCGAAGTAGGCTCGTCAGCAGCCGACGCAGCGCACCTCGTCGAAGATGTCGCGGCGTCTGTC
>DASTDQ010000665.1:0-11247 GCA_035710305.1 Vicinamibacterales bacterium
GATGCGCCGAAGTCCGCGGCCGGGTCGCCCCCCAGCCGGTTCAGTGAGAGCACGGCCGCGCCATGCCACGCGAGCACCTCCGCATCGTTCGGTGCTTCAGCCAGCCGTTTTGCGGAGGCGTCCAACCCGCGCCTCAGCGCCGGGACGTCGCCGCCGAATCCCTTGAAGATGTCGTTGACGATCTGAGGATCGAGCCGGGCTTGTCCATTCCCGGGCGCCACGGCCGCAACGGGAGCCGCGGCCGGAGAAGGCGGCGCCGCCGCAGGTGCGGCCGCCGGCGCTGCCGCCGGTGCGGGCACCACGTTGACGGCGAAGACGAAGCGCTGACCATCGGGGCTCGCGACGCTACTGAGCTGCGCCGGCGCACCGACCGGACCCGGCACCTGGAAGAGGGCGCGCGGGGCTCCGAAGCGCAAGGGCGAAATACTCGCGATCTCGACCGCCATGATCGCCTGCGCGGGCGGCTGTGACAGGTAGTACAGCTCACGGCCGTCGCGCCGCCAGAAGATTCCGCCGATGCCGCCGTCGGTCGAGACCTGCAGCCGCTCCGGCGCCGACGAGGCGCTCGCGGGGCTGGTGACGCCGCTGAGGTCCTTCACGTAGATCTGAAAGCGCCCCGACGGGTTGGAGCTGAACGCGAGCAGCCTGCCGTCGGGCGAGAACCGTCCGCCACGCCCCAGGCGCTCGTTGTCCAGCGCGATCGGCGTGCGCTCTCCCGTCAGCGGCAGCAGGAAGATCGACTCGCCGGCCCAGAAGCACAGGTATCGGCCGTCAGCCGACCAGTCGGTGAGGTTGAGCGTTCCCCCCGTCGTGTTCCGGTACAGCAGTTCTTCCGTCCCCTTCCCGTTCGATGCTTTTCGATAGATCGCTCGTGTGTTGTCGCGTACCGACACGTAGGCGATCTGACTGCCGTCAGGCGACCATATTGGTGCATCGTCCTGGGGTTCATCCGACGTGATTGCCGTTCCTCTTCCGCTAGCGACGTCGAACACCCAGAGATCCTGTCCGTCGGTGTCGGCGTCGCTCTTGACCGCGACGACTCGAGATCCATCGGGGGACAACGCGGCCTGGGAATACGCGCCTGCGTCGGCCAGACGGCTCACGACGTGGCCCTGACGGTCGAACAGCGTGAGCTGCTGCAGCCCGCGCCGCTGCCGCGCCCCGCGCGCCAGGAATCGCCCGAGCGTGCCGTCCTTTCCGGCGGCTTGTATCGCCAGCTTGTTGCGTTCCCCCAGCGTCTGCTCGAACGAGCGGACGTCCGGCTTGTTGACGACCTCGAAGGTGAAGCCGACGGTTCCCATTTCGTCGGACGAGTACTCACCGAAGAGCGCGCGGCGAGGCGGATTGATCGGGTTGCGCGGGTTGTCGGCGGAGTTGTCGTAGACGAGCGTCACGTCGATGCGCGTTCCCTTGGGTAACGTGAATGGCTGCTTGTAGACGTACTGGTCCTGCCAGTTGAAGTCCCAGTCGGAGATCCAGAGCAGCCCCTTCGTCGAGCCATCCGGCAGCGTGGCAACGGCCTTCATGTCCCTGGCCAGATAGTGCGCGTGCGCGATCGCCATCAGGACGCGCGCGTCTCCGGGCAGCGTGTAGGAATCCCGAATCGTGAACCGTTTCTCGCCGGGCGGGATGTCGATGCCGGCGCCGAACCCGAAGAGCGCGGGCAGTTCAACCGACATCAGATCCTTGTCGGGCCCTTTGTCGGCAAAGTAGATGCCGACGAGCGACTTCTCCGTTTCGACCTTGCCACCCGGGTGGAAGTGCATCTGGAGAAGGAAGTCGGACCCCTTCGGAAGCCGGGCCGTCAATTCCGGCGGGAGCATCCTCGGTGTCGCGCCCACTGCCCAGCCGCCGAGGCCGTTCGACTGCTGACCGGTGATGCCGACGGCGCTGAGGCCGCCAAAGCCCGGGCGTCCGTCGGCGCCGTCGCGCGCCGCCAGGCTTCCGCCCGCAACGGACGCAAATATCGCGTGATGGACGACCTTCCGCGCGCTCGGGCGGAACTCGATGCCCCGGACCCATTTGTCCTCAGTCAGCCGGGTGGGGATGACGAAGTTCCGAAACACATCAGGCCCGCTGGCAGGCACCTCGAAACCCGCGGGCATTTCGAGGATGAGATCGGGCGTCCCGAGCTTCCATCCATCCGGCGAGGATTCGGGGAGCTTCGGCATCTTCGCCTCGTCGCCACGGGGCATGCCCTGCTTGACCCACGCGGCGATCGTCGCGATCTGCCCGTCGGTCAGCCTGCGCTCGCCGGCGAACTCGCCAAATCCGGGCTCCGCGTGCCACGGCGGCATGTAGCGAGACCCGGTCACCTTCGCGATGAGCGCGCCGCGCTTTGCCACGTCCTCGTACGAGATCAGGGAAAAGGGCGCTGCCTCTCCGGGGCGATGGCACGTGACGCAGTTGCCGTAGACGATCGGCGCGATCGTCTCGGTGAAGGTCACGCGCGACGCCGGCGACGCGGGCCGCGCGTTGGGCGCCTGCGAAAGGACGACGATCGGGCCGAAGCCAACAACCGCAAGGAGGCAGGACAGAATTCGTCTACTCATGGTCGTGTTTTCTCAGCAACGCGGGATCGGTGATGTAACAGCCCAGCGCCTCGGTCTCCGGGTTCGGAACCTTGCCGCCCGAGAGCACGGCGTCGAGCGCCTCGCGCAGGTCGTGTTTCGTCACCTGCTGCCGCCGCTTGCCGAGCGCCGCATACAGGTTGTCGATTCGCCCGCGATATCGAATGTCGCCGCTGCGGTCAACGACCACGGCCAGCGGAGTGATCGTGGCTTTCGCCGCCGTTGCGATGGTCCGATCGCGATCGACGGCCGCCGGCACGCCGGCGTAGCTGTACTCCCGGAGGTGCGCGCGCACCTGCTGGTCCAGATGCGCGCTGGTGGGATGGACGTCCACGTCCTCGTAGATCAGCGAGCAGCCGACGCCCCGGGGCCCGTACTCGCGGCAGAGGCGCTGGATCTCCGTCGCGTACGAGTTCGACACGGGACAGTCGGTGGCCACGAAGAAGACCACGCCGGCCTTCCCTGCCGGGGCAAAGGGCGTTATCGTCCCGCCCGTCACGGCGTTCATCTGCAGACGCGCGCGGCCATCCCCGGCCGACAGCACGGCGCCGGCGCATACGACGGCCCCGAGGAGCAGGACGCCTCTCCTCAGGAGGGGGGCGACGGGGGTGCTACTAGTGTCGATCATCTAGGTATCGAATTGTCGATAATCGAGGTATGCTTGTCAAGCGAGGGCTTCATGCCGAAACCATCCGATCTGCTCCAGGGCACGCTCGACCTGCTCATTCTCAAGACGCTGGTCCGGGAATCGCTCCACGGCTGGGCGATCTCCAAACGCATCCAGCTTCTGTCCAACGAGGTGCTGGCGGTCCAGCAGGGATCGCTGTACCCCGCGCTGCACCGGCTCGAACAACAGGGGTGGATATCCGCCGAGTGGAGGGACACCGAGCAGGGCCGCAGCGGGAAGTTCTACTCCCTGACGCGCCAGGGCAAGCGGCAGCTCGAGCGCGAGCTCGAATCCTGGAAGCGCCTGTCCTCCGCCGTCGGACTGCTGCTCGAGCGGGCCTGAACAAAGAAGGCCTCAGGGCCCAGGGCCCAGGCCTCAGACTGCACGGCTCAGGCTCAGATCATGTCGATATCGCGTCTGCTTCGCGTCCTGCGCCAGCGCCTTCGCGCGCTGTTCCGCCGCACCTCCGTTGACGAGGAGCTGAACCGGGAGCTTGCCTTCCATCTCGAGCAACTGGTCCAGGAGTTCGCCGAGCGGGGCATGCCGCTCGAGGACGCGCGCCACGCCGCGCGCCGGGCCATTGGAAACATTCCGTCTCTCGAGGAGCAGTGCCGCGACCACCGATCGGTCACGTGGATCCACGATGTGCGCCGCGACGTGGTCTACGGCGTGCGCATGCTCAGGAAGAACCCGGGGTTCACGCTCGTGGCCGTGCTCTCGCTCGCAATGGGCATCGGCGCCAACACCGCGATCATCAGCGTGATGGACGCGGTCTTCCGCGACAGCCTGCCCGTTCCGAACGACGAGCGCGTGGTCGTGGCGCGCACGTTTCCTCTCGACAACCCCCGTCAGGAAACGCATGCGCCGATCTCGGATTACTACGAATGGCGGGACACGAGCCACTCGTTCGATCTGATGGGCGTCTCGCTCGGCCATCAGGCGGACTTTGGAGCCGACGCCGCCGGCACGCCTGCCGAGCGGGTCAACGGGCAACTGGCCACGGCCGAAGCGCTTGCCGTCCTGGGGGTGCAACCGATCATCGGCCGTGTCTTCACTGCGGCTGAAGCGCATATCGAAGCTCCCGAGCGTCTCATCGTCATCAGCCATCGGCTCTGGCAGCGCCGCTTCGGCGGGCGAGCCGGCATCCTCGGAGAGCAGGTACGACTCGACCGGGTCAACTGGACGATCGTCGGTGTGATGCCCGAGGGATTCCGGTTCCCCAATCAGGGCGCCGACTACTGGATCCCCCTTCGCCTGGATCGATCACAGCGGCAGAGCCCGCAGCGCTTTTATGTCGTCACCGCCCGCCTGAAAGACGGCGTCACGATCTCCCAGGCCCAATCCGACCTGGACATCATTGCTGCACGGCTCGCCAGGGACGATCCGGACTGGCACGAGGGGTGGGGCGTCCGGGTGAAGCCGTTGCGGGAGGCGATGCTCGGCTGGAGCCTGGCGCCCCTCGTGACGCTCGGGTCTGCCGTGGCGCTGGTCCTGCTCGTCGCGTGCGCGAACCTGGCCGGGCTGCTGCTGTCGCGCGGCCTCGTGCGCATGCCCGAGATGGCGATGCGCACCGCCCTCGGCGCCGGACGCAGCCGAATCGTGCGGCAGCTTCTCACCGAAAGCATCCTCCTGTCGGTGGCGGGCGGGGCACTCGGGCTGCTGGTGGCCTGGGGAGGCATCCGGTCGCTGGTGGGGATGACGCCCCCGCCCGGAGGCGTCGAAATCGTCGCCGTCACTCTGAATCTGCGAAGCCTGATCGTGACGGCGCTGATCTCGATCGCGGCGGGCATTCTGTTCGGCCTCGCGCCGGCGCTGATGGGAACGCGGACGGGCGTCACGGCGACACTGAAGGAGTCGCCGATTGCCAGCGTCTCGGGGCTGCCTCCGCGCTTTCGAGGCGCCCTCGTCGCAACGCAGATCGCGGTGACATTCGTCCTGCTGATTGGATCCGGGCTGCTGATGAAGAGCTTCGTGCAGCTCGTCTCGCGAGACCTGCACTTCGATCCCGAGCGGCTGCTGACGTTCGAGTATCACACGCCGTTGGGCGATTACATGCAGCGCCGGGGTTCGGTGGGCGGGCTGCCGTATTTCGCGATCGATCCTCCGCCGTCGCTCGCGCTCGAACGCGTGCACCGGGGACTGCAGGCCCTGCCCGGAGTGGAGTCGGTGGCCGGCGCGTCCTTCCCTCTCCTGAACAGCGTGGTCCTGCCCACCATGTCGGTCAGCGTCGAGAACCTGTCCGAGCTCGCCGCCTCACCCGGGAGTGCCGGACTGTCGGCGCCCCTCGCCATCGGCGTAGGGAGCGTCGGGGCTCACCTCGCCTCGGATCGGCGCGGGCTGAGTGCGGCCTACTTCCTGGTGACGCCCGGTTTCTTCACGTCGATCAAAGGGCGCGTCGTGGAAGGACGTGATTTCGCCGAGAGCGATACCTCCTCCTCCGAGTGGGTGGCCATCGTCAACGAAACCGCGGCGGCCCGATTCTGGCCGGGCGAAAGCCCTCTCGATCAGCGGCTCAGATTGATCATCGTGCCCGAGGAGCGTCCGCGCCGGGTGATCGCCGTCGTGCGGGACATTCCTCCGACTCGACAGAGCGGTCCCACGCCGGTGATCTACACGTCGTACCTGCAGCAGCCGCTGCACTACCCGCAACCGGGCGCGAACATGCTGGGCCGGATGACGTTCATGGTGCGGACGACCGGCGACGACCCGATGGCCCTGCTTCCCGCTGCGCGGCGTGTGGTCGCCGACGTCGATCCGGACCGTCCACTGGCCAATGTCGTGACGATGGAGCAGCAACTGGCCTCCGTGGTACCGCGGCGGGGGTATCTGGTCGTCGCGATGGTCGCGTTCGCGTTCATGGCGATGCTGCTCGCGTCCATCGGCATCTACGGCGTCATCTCCTACTCCGTGACGCAGCGCACGCGTGAAATCGGCATCCGCGTGGCACTGGGCGCCGGTGCGCGCGACGTCGTAGGGCTCGTCGGCGGCCGCGCGCTGGTGCTGATCGCGATCGGGCTGTCGGCGGGCCTGGGTGGAGCGCTGGCGCTGACTCGCTTCCTCCAGTCCCAGCTCTGGGGCGTCACGCCGACCGATCCGGCCACATTCGCCGCGGCGATCCTGCTGCTCGTGGTAGTGGCGCTCGGGGCGTGCGTCTTCCCCCTCCGCAGGGCCACCGGCGTGGACCCGACGATCGCGTTGCGATGCGAGTAACGGGTCCGGCTAAAGCCGGACACTAACGTACGCAGAAGCGTGGCTTGCGCATCATGCTGACCCTCGAGCGGATCTGGCAGGACCTGCGCCACGGACTCCGCGTGTTCGTCAAGGCGCCCGCCTTTGCGGCGATCGCCGTCGTGTCCATCGCGTTCGGCACGGGCGCCAACGTCGCGATCTTCAGCGCCGTGGACGCGCTGCTGCTGAGGCCACCGCCGGTCGAACGTCCCGACGAGCTCATCACGGTCGGCACGCGAGTCGATCGCGGGCTCGGGAGCATGCTCCGGATGTCGCACGCCGACTACGTGGACGTCCGCACCCGCGCACGCACGTTCGAAGGCCTCCTGGCGTTCGGGTTCCGCTGGGTGGGCTTTTCGGCTGCTCCTGGCCAGGCGGCCCGCGTCACGGTTGCCGCCCTGGTGAGCGCAAACTACTTTCAGCTTCTGGGGATCGAGCCGCAGCTCGGACGTACGTTCTTACCTGACGAGGACCGCGTGCCGGGGCGCGATGCCGTTGTCATTCTGAGCGACGACGTGTGGCAGCAGGAGTTCGCCCGGGACCCGGCCATCGTCGGCCGGATCGTCCGCATCTCGGGCATCGATTTCACAGTCGTCGGTGTCGCGCCCAGGTCGTTCACCGGCCTCGATCTGTACAACCGGCACGGTGTGTACATCCCGCTCGCCATGTGGAACCAGGTGATGAACTCACCGCTCGCGAATCCTCTCGAGGATCGGAGCCTCAGGGTGCTCACGGTGGACGGGCGGCTCAGGAGCGGGGTTTCCCTGGTCACGGCGCGCGCGGAGCTCTCGGCCATTGGCGACGACCTGTCGCGCCTGCATCCGGCGACGAACACGGGGCGGGCCATCACGGCCCAGACGGAACTGCAGATGCGGTTCGAGCGGCGCCCTCTCGACACACACACGCTGGTGCTGCTGAGCGCCCTCTCGCTCGCGGTCCTCTGCGTCGCGTGCGCGAACGTGGCCGGGCTGCTCGCCAGCCGGGCGCCGGAGCGCGCGCGCGAGATCGCCCTCCGGCTCTCGATCGGAGCCAGCCGGCCGCGGATCATCACCGGTTTGCTCGCCGAGAGCCTTGCGATCGCGCTCGTCGGAGGGGCAGCGGGCGTCGGCGTCGGCTACGCCGGCATCGTCCTGCTTCGACAGATCGAATGGCCCTCTGAGCTGATCGTGTATCCCGTCATCCAGCTCGACGAGCGCACGATGATGTTCGCCCTGCTGGCGGCTCTCGGCAGCGTGTTTCTCTTCGGTGTGGGCCCGGCGATTCAGACCGCACGCGTCGATCTCGCCCGGGCGATGAAGGCCAACGATGCGAGCCAGTCGAAGCGGCTCCGGCTGCGCGGCCGGAACGTGCTCGTGGCCACGCAGGTCGCGATGTCGCTCGCCGTGCTGACCATCGCCACATTCGTGTTCCAGATCTTCCAGCGCGAGTTGACCGCCGGCCCCGGCTTCCGCACGTCGCACATCGCGATGGCCAGGATCGATCCGATGCAGGCGCGCTACACCGGAGAAGGATCGCTGCGATTCTTCGAACAGGCCGTCGAGCAGGCCCGCCGTCTTCCTCGCGTCGTCTCCGCCACGGTCGCCTCGGAGATACCCATGTGGGGGCTGGAGTTGACGTCAATGGTTCCGGAAGGCTACCGGCTGGCCGACGGTCAATCGGGAGTGCGCATCTACTCGAGCAGCGTGGACGAGTCCTTCTTCGCAACGCTGGGCATCGCCATTCTGTCGGGGCGGCCGTTCCGAGCGACCGACGCTGCGGGGTCCCCGAAGGTGGCGATCGTGAACGAAGTCATCGCCGCGCGCTACTGGCCAGGGCAGGACGCCGTCGGACGCCGCTTCCAGTTGAAGGATGCGCGCGGGCCGTGGGTCGAAGTGATCGGCGTCGCGAAGTTGTCCACGTATGTCTACACGGGCGAGCGCCCGTTCGAGGTGGTGTACTTTCCGTTTCGACAGGAGCCGCGCGGGGCGATGATGCTGCTCGCGCATACCTCAGGAGACTCCCGCGACCTCCTCGATCCGCTGCGGGAGATGGTGCGTCGCATGGACCCGGACGTGCCCATCTCGGATGCGCAGACGATGGAGCGTTTCTACGAAGTGCGAGCAACCAGCATCAACGGGATCGCCGTCAGCCTGATCGGCGGTCTCGGCATCATGGGGCTGATCCTCGCGATGGTCGGCCTCTATGGGCTCGTCTCGTACGCGGTCGGTCGGCGGACGCGCGAGATCGGGGTGCGCATTGCCGTCGGAGCCAGCCCGTATCGCGTCCTCGGGATGATCCTGCAGGAAGGGATGAGGCCTGCCTGGGTCGGGCTCGCCGCCGGTCTGGTCCTGAGCATCGTCACGGCGCGGCTTCTGCCGGCGCTGGTCCCCATCGGACACCGCTACGATGCGGCGACGGTGCTGGCCGTCGTGCCGCTGCTTCTGGCGGTCAGCACACTCGCGGCCGGCATCCCCGCCCGGCGTGCCGCGCGAGTCGATCCCACGGTCGCGCTGCGCACGGAGTAAGGAGCGGACCGCTTCTCACGTTCCCTACCGGGAGTACGTCGTGTCCGGCCCTACCGCGAGTACGTCGTGTCCGGCCCTGCCGCGAGTACGTAGTGTCCGGCCCTACCGCGAGTACGTAGTGTCCGGCTTTAGCCGGACCGTGAGTGGGTGCTACACTCGCACGCGGTTCGTCCAAGCGCCACAGCACGGTTCACGGGTTCCTATGGTCTCTCTCGCCGCGGCGCTGGCCCTGACGATCGTCTTTCAGTCCCCCACCGAACGGGATCAGGCCGAAGACCTCGCTCGCGCGGGGCGGACGCAGGAGGCGATCGCCATCTATCGGCGCATCCTGGAGCAGAATCCGGCCGACACGGACGCGCGGTTGTGGATCGCACGGCTGAACATGCGGATCGGCAAGACCGAGGACGCCGAGGCCGCCTTTCGTTCGGTCGTCCGCGAACATCCTGGCGACGTCGATGCGCGCATTGGCCTCGGTGCGGCGCTGACGCGTCGCGGGGCGTGGGACGAGGCGATAGCCATCCTCCACGAAACGGAGCCGGCGGCCGGGCAGAACGCGGACCTGTTCGGCACGCTCGCTCGTGCCTACCGGCGTGCCGGCGACGACCGATCCGCGCTCGAGTACTTCGAGCGGGCCAGGGCCCTGACGCCGACCGACTGGGACATCGTGTCGGGCTACGAAGCGACGGCGCAGGTTTACGGCCATTCGATCGTCTTCGATGGGTTCACCGAGAGCGGCAGCACGGGAACGGACGCTCAATCGGGTTCGCTGTCGATGCTCGTGCGCGCCGCACCGCAGCTCCACATCCACGCGCGCGGCCGCGTGCAGCGGCGCACCGAATCGACCGACGTCCTGGGCGGCGGGGGTGTGCTGTGGCGCGCCGGCCGCGCGACGACGGTGGGCCTGTACATCGCGGGCGGCTCGGGGAATACCTCGCTTCCGACGACGGACATGTGGGGTGAGGTCGTCCACTACACCGGTGCGTTCGAGGTCGGCGGCAGCATCCGGGGGTTGTCGTTCGTGGGCACGGAGGTGATCGCCGCGTCGCCTACGCTGTCGTGGGACCGGGGCGGGCGCACGCGGCTGGATTCGCGCTACACCTACTCGCGCACGCGATTCACCGGCACTGGCGACTCGTCGGGCGATCACTCGGTGATGGTGCGCGACACCCTGCGCCTCTGGCGACGCGTATGGCTGAACGCCACGTATGCGTACGGCATCGAGAGCTTCGAAGAGCTCTCCGCAGACCGCATTGGCTCCCTCGGGGCGACGACGGTGGCCGTCGGCGTGAGGTTCGCTCTCCCGTGGCTCACCGTGATCACGCCAACCTGGGAACATCAGTGGCGGTCCAACGACTCGGCGATTGATCGGCTCACGCTGTCGGTCGTGCAGACCTTCAAATGACGACGCCCGCCGACCTCCGGCCGTTCGTCGACGTGCTCGTCTGGTGGGGAGCCCTCTCCGCCCTGGTCATGGCGGGCGCGGTTGCCACCGAGCGCCTCGTGATCGGATACCTCCTGGCGCGGCAACGTCGTCTCGAGAAGCGGTACGGGGAGATCGTGCAGCGCGCCCGCGCCGGGGATGCGGACGCGGAACGCGTGCTCGCGCAGAGTCCCCGGCGGCACCGGATCGCGATCGCCTGGCTGCTGGTGGAGCCGCTCATCAAGGATCGCGATCCCGGTCATATCGCGCACGCACGCGACGTCATGCGCGCGATGGCGCTGTTCCCGGCTGTGGTCGATCGCTACTTGAGGAGCCGCCTGTGGTGGCGTCGTGCGCTCGCGGTGCGGACGTGCGGAGTGCTGCAGATCACGAACCGCACCGCGTCCATTGTCGCGGCCCTGGATGACGCGAACCCCGACGTCCGCGGCGCGGCGCTCGACGCGCTCACGGATCTCCGCGATCCCGCTTCGCTGCAGGCGGTCGTCGTCCGGCTGCACGATGCGTCCTTGCACCGCGGCCGTCGCCTGGCGGCGCTCGCTGCGTTCGGCCACCTGGCCGAGCCGTTCGTGCTGGACCTGGCGCAGCTCGATCCGGCGCACCAGGTCAACTACGCGCGGGCACTCGCGCTGTGCGGCTCCGAGCGGTCGCGGCCGGTTCTGTGCGAGTGGACGGCTGACGCGCGGGCCGACGTCCGCGCGGCGGCGCTCGAGGCGCTGGCGTACGTGGGACTCGACGACCATTCCGCAACCCTGGCCGTCCGTGCGCTCGACAGCCCCGATGCACTCGTGCGTTCGATGGCGGCCCGCGCCCTGCGCGGCTGGGAGGGGCCGGGCGAGG